>CAJXPG010000043.1 GCA_913057925.1 uncultured Colwellia sp.
TCTACACAGAGTAGATCGTCGGCAGCGTCAGATGTGTATAAGAGACAGCGCTTACGCTTTAATACGCTAGGTTGAAATGTTCTTTTCATTACGCTAATCCGTCGGTTGTTGTTGCCCTGGCAAAACAGCCTTTTGAGCACACTGGTCTAAAAAATGAGGCCGAATATTAATGCTTGTTAGAGCATTTGTCAATCATTTCTGCAGCTAATTTGCAATGATCCTCGGTTTATTTTTCATAGGATCCTTGTGATCTTGATGTAAGTTGCTCGGGATATTCACAGTTTTATCACATCAAGGATGTTGGTTCTTAATAACTAATTAGTAATTATGATCCTTTATCAGTAAATAGTTGATATTTTTTACCGTTAAAATTATCAATTACCTGTTTATTTTATACCTGCTTTACAACTACTTAATTAATTTTTTTGGTAAAAAGACTAGAATAGTTAAAAGTCAATATTGCACTTGTGGATAACTCCATAGATAATAAGCGTAAGAAAAAAAATAACCCTTTCAATACTGGAGTTCTGGTTGGATCTTTCACCTTGGCAACGATGCCTTTCTGTTCTACAAGAAGAGTTGCCCGCTCAGCAATTTAGTATGTGGATCCGACCACTGCAATGTGTCATCAACGATAATGTTATGACCTTATATGCACCAAACCGTTTTGTACTTGATTGGGTTAGAGACAAATATGTTAATAGAATCAATGAACTATTAACCATTAATGAAGCCAGTAACCCCTTGTTACTTCGATTTGATGTAGGTAGTAAACCTATTGTTGATGCAGCTTCTACTAAGAATTCTCCTGTAAATAATGGTAATGAAGCGCTATTTTCTAAAAGTGCTGCAACTAACGCGTCAAAATCTGCAGAGCCAGAAAGTAATATTCCTAAGAAAACCAATGTTAGATTAAATTACACTTTCGATAATTTTGTTGAAGGTAAATCTAATCAGTTAGCAAGAGCCGCTGCTTCCCAAGTTGCAGATAATCCAGGCTCAGCTTATAACCCATTATTTATTTATGGTGGCACTGGTTTAGGTAAAACGCATTTACTTCATGCTGTCGGCAACGGGATATTATTAAATAAACCAAACGCAAAAATTGCTTATATGCACTCTGAACGATTTGTGCAAGATATGGTTAGGGCATTACAAAATAATGCCATGGAAAAGTTTAAGCAATATTATCGTAGTGTTGATGCACTTCTTATAGATGACATTCAATTTTTTGCTGGTAAAGAAAGAACACAAGAAGAATTTTTTCATACTTTTAATGCATTACTGGAAGGTAATCAACAGGTTATACTTACTAGTGATAGATACCCTAAAGAGATTAATGGTGTCGACGATAGATTAAAATCACGTTTTGGTTGGGGGCTTACCCTCGCTATTGAACCGCCTGAACTTGAAACACGTGTGGCTATTTTAAAACGTAAAGCCCAAGAGAGCCAAATTAACTTAGCTGATGAAGTTGCTTTCTTTATCGCCAAACGACTTAGATCAAATGTTCGAGAATTGGAAGGGGCATTGAATAGAGTCATTGCCAATGCTAATTTTACAGGGCGAGCTATAACTATAGATTTCGTTAGAGAAGCACTAAGAGACTTACTTGCTTTACAAGATAAATTAGTCACGATTGATAATATTCAACGCACGGTTGCTGAGTATTATAAAATAAAAGTCGCTGATCTTTTATCTAAACGAAGAAATCGTTCGGTTGCTCGACCTCGTCAAATTGCCATGGCATTATCTAAAGAGTTAACCAATCATAGCCTACCTGAGATAGGAGATGCTTTTGGTGGCCGTGATCATACAACGGTTCTTCATGCTTGCCGTAAAGTTAAGTCTTTGCGTGAGGAAACCCATGATATTAAAGAAGATTACTCTAATTTAATTAGAACTCTTTCTTCTTAACTTTTGTCAATAATAATAAACTTAGTACTTAAGCAGGTATCCAAATGAAGTTTTCACTTAACAGGGAATTATTACTTAAACCATTACTATTGGTTTCAGGTGCGGTTGAACGTAAAAGTACCTTGCCTATTTTAAGTAATATACTTTTTGAAGTTAGTGGTCATTCACTTACGCTTACCGCAACTGATCTTGAGTTGGAGATGGTTGCCTATGCCGAAATTGACAACCAAGGGCAAGATGGAAAAATTACTATTCCTGCTCGAAAGTTGCTAGATATTTGTAAAAGCTTACCTGAAAATTCTCTGCTGTCTTTTGAAGCTGTTGAAGAAACAATTAAGTTATCATCGGGCCGAAGTCGATATTCTCTTTCTACACTGCCAGCTGCAGATTTTCCTAATATTGAAGAGTGGAAAGGTGACGTAGAATTTCAGTTACTAAAATCTGAATTTTTACGCTTGATAGAAAGTACACATTTCTCGATGGCAAACCAAGATGTTCGTTATTATCTAAACGGTATGTCAATTGAAAGCGAAGGTAATGAAATTCGTTCCGTGGCTACTGATGGTCATCGACTTGCTATTTGTAAAATTTCTAATGAGTCTTTATCTTTACCAGCACGACAAGTCATTGTGCCTAGAAAGGGTATATTAGAAATTATCCGCTTGTTAGCGCCTGTTGATGAATCAGTGCAAGTTTTTCTTGGTTCTAATCATATTAGAATTATTGATAGTGAATTTTCATTCACCAGTAAATTAGTGGATGGTCGCTTTCCTGATTATCGTCGTGTACTACCAAGAAACGGTGATAAAGTTTTCGAAACTAATAAAGATGAATTGAGACAAGTGTTATCAAGAGCCTCTATTTTATCGAATGAAAAGTTCAAAGGGGTACGCCTTAACTTTTCTGAGTCAACGTTAAAAATTACTGCGAATAACCCAGAGCAAGAACAAGCTGAGGAAGAAATTGAAATTCAATTCCCTTATGGTGATTTAGAAATTGGCTTTAACGTTAGTTATGTTTTAGATGTGTTAAGTGCTATTAAAGATGAGAATGTTAAGTTCACCCTTGCTGATGCAAATAGCAGTGTAGTTATTGAAGGTAGTAACAATGGCGAAGCGCTTTATGTTGTTATGCCGATGCGTCTCTAAATAGCGTTTTTTATATCTATGAGTGTTGCCAGGTTAACGACCCACAATTTTAGGAATTTATTACCAAGTACAATTAGCTTTCATCCAAAATTGAATTTTTTTGTTGGTGATAATGGCAGCGGTAAGAGTAGTTTATTAGAAGCTATTTTTTTTCTAGGGCATGGTAAATCTTTTAGAACAAGTAAATTAGAACATTTAGCGACTTATGAAAATGATAACTTTGTCGTCAGTATTAAAGATGATCTCGATCTACAATTAGGTCTCAGTAAAAGTTTGGCCACTGGCAAAACTCATATAAAAATTAATGGTGAGAACCATGCTAGACTGTCTGAACTTGCAAAAAACATCGCTGTTCAAATAGTCACACCTGAAAGTTTTAAGTTGTTTTTTGGTGGACCTAAAGAAAGAAGGCGCTTTGTAGATTTAGGAATGTTTCACGTGAAACATAACTTTTCACAACAGTGGCGTGAGTTCAATAGGGTGTTGAAACAAAGAAATGCCTGTATCCGAAATAATTTGGATAAAGCGACTTTAGATTATTGGTCTGAATTATTTTGTACTTTGTCTCTTGAAGTCACGGCTATTAGAACACAGTATGTTGAAGACTTAATTGCGGAATTACCTGAATGGTTGGAGCTGTTATTACCTAACATAGCCGACAAAATATCAGTGCAGTACCTACGTGGTTGGCCACAGAAAAAAGAACTAGTGGTTGCTTTAGCTGATGGTTACGAAAAAGAACTCGCTTATGGTTATAGCTTGTATGGGGCTCATAAATTTGATGTTAAGTTTTTAATCGCTAAACAACCCTTAGAAAGTCTACTATCACGTGGACAACAAAAGTTGTTTTTACTGGCGTTAACATTTGCACAAGCTAAATTGATTGCAAGAGTTAACCGAGTAAAACCAATTTTGTTAATCGATGATATCGGTGCAGAGCTTGATTTAATATCACGCAAAGCATTATCAACAGCAATTAACAAACTCGATTGTCAGGTAGTAATTACCGCAATCGATGAAGGTGTATTACGACCTATTATTAATGACGCTAAGTCCATTGATGAAGAGAGTAATAAGAAAACAAATTATCATATGTTTCACGTGAAACATGGTGGTATATTACCTGTGAATAATTCAGTAATGATTGAGTAGGCTAAAACTATGACAGTAGAAAACGAATATGGCTCGTCCAGTATTAAGGTACTAAAAGGACTTGATGCAGTACGAAAAAGACCTGGTATGTATATAGGTGACACGGATGATGGCACTGGTTTACATCATATGGTTTTTGAGGTTTTAGATAACTCAATCGATGAAGCATTAGCAGGACATTGTTCTGATATTGTAGTAACTATACATCTTGATGGCTCAGTCTCTGTTAAAGATGATGGACGTGGTATCCCAACTGAAATTCATCCAGAAGAGGGTGTATCAGCAGCAGAAGTTATTATGACAGTACTTCATGCCGGTGGTAAGTTTGGTGGTGAAGACTCTGGTTATAAAGTTTCTGGTGGTCTTCATGGCGTTGGTATTTCTGTAGTAAATGCATTAAGTGAAAAGCTGAAGCTTAACATCCGTCGTGATGGCAAACTGTATGAACAGTTTTATCATATAGGTGAAGCAGAAGCGCCACTTGCCGTTGTCGGTGAAAGTGATAAAACAGGTACTGAAGTGCGCTTTTGGCCAAGTGCTGAAACCTTCTCTGATACCTTATTTCACTATGACATTTTAGTTAAACGTATTCGAGAATTATCATTTTTGAACTCGGGTGTTTCAATTCGTCTTATTGATGAACGTGAAGAAGGCAAAGAAGAACACTTCCATTATGAAGGTGGTATTCAAGCTTTTGTTGATTATTTAAATACCAATAAAACAGCCGTTAATGAAGAGATTTTTTACTTCGATTTAGAACGTGAAGATGGCATCGTAGTAGAAGTCGCTATGCAGTGGAATGATGGCTTCCAAGAAAGTATCTTCTGTTTTACCAACAATATTCCACAGCGCGATGGTGGTACTCACTTAAGCGGTTTTAGAACTGCATTAACCAGAACATTAAACTCTTATATGACTAAAGAAGGTCTGAATAAGAGTAAGAAAGGTGGCAATGAAACAAGTGCTACTGGTGATGATGCTCGTGAAGGCTTAACTGCGGTTATTTCAGTTAAAGTACCTGATCCTAAGTTCTCTTCACAGACTAAAGATAAACTTGTTTCATCTGAAGTTAAGACAGCCGTTGAACAGGCTATGGGTGAAAAACTAGGTGAATATCTACTTGAGAACCCAACAATAGCTCGCACTATTATTATGAAGATTGTTGATGCGGCAAGGGCGCGTGAAGCTGCTCGAAAAGCACGTGAAATGACACGTCGTAAAGGTGTTTTAGATATTGCTGGCTTGCCAGGAAAATTAGCAGATTGTCAGGAAAAAGACCCTGCGCTATCTGAATTATATATTGTGGAAGGGGACTCTGCTGGTGGTTCAGCCAAGCAGGGACGTAACCGTAAGAACCAAGCCATTCTTCCATTAAAAGGTAAGATCTTAAACGTAGAAAAAGCGCGTTTTGATAAAATGATTTCATCTCAAGAAGTTGGTACTTTAATTACTGCATTAGGTTGTGGTATTGGTCGTGATGAATATAACCCAGAGAAGCTACGTTATCATAGTATCATCATCATGACCGATGCTGATGTCGATGGTTCTCATATCCGTACCTTATTATTGACTTTCTTCTATCGTCAAATGCCTGAAATCATGGAGCGTGGTCATATCTTTATCGCTCAGCCACCACTTTATAAAGTGAAAAAAGGTAAGCAGGAACGTTATATTAAAGATGATGATGGCTTAACTGAATACTTAACGACATTAGCTTTAGATAATGCCGCGATTCATGTTAATGAAGCAGCACCAGCTATTTCTGGTGCAGCATTAGAACAGTTAGTAAATCAATATCGTGATGCAATGGATACCATTAAACGTATCTCTAGACAGATCCCGGCGGATATTTTAGAGAAAATGATTTACGGTAGTGTTATTTCAAAAGACGACTTTACAGATCAAGCTAAAGTAGAAGCATGGTCAAAGAGCTTAATTACACAGCTTGAAAATCAAGACGGTAACGGTTCTATTTATAGTGTTGAAGTTAAGCATAGCCAAGAAAGAAATATTTATTTCCCAAGCTTTAATGTTAGACAGCACGGTATTGATAAAGAATATAATTGTGGCTATGAGTTCATTCAATCTAAAGAGTTTGCATCTATCCTAGAATTAAACACTGCGATAAATGGCTTAATGGAAGAAGGTGCTTACGTTAAACGTGGAGAAAAAGTTAATCCAGCAACAAGCTTTGAAGAAGCGCTTAACTGGTTAATGGCTGAGTCAAAACGTGGTCAATACATTCAACGTTATAAAGGGTTAGGTGAGATGAACCCTGAACAGTTATGGGAAACCACTATGGACCCAGAAACTCGCCGTATGTTGAAAGTAACAATTGAAGATGCAATTGCAGCAGATCAGTTATTTACCACATTGATGGGTGATCATGTTGAACCTCGTAGAAACTTTATAGAAGACAATGCCTTAAAAGTTTCTAACCTAGACGTATAGTAAAGTTTAGATGAAACATAAGATGCCCGGTCTTCATATCCGGGCATTTTTGTAGGATAAATACTCTAAAGTCGGTATAATTGCTGACAAGAACAGATACATTCGGCAAATCAATTTGCCCAGATAAATAAGATAAAGTGAACACCATGACAACTTACAACAGTAAAACTTTTCAAGGCCTTATTTTGCAACTGCAAGATTATTGGTCGCGTCAAGGTTGTGTAATCGTACAGCCTCTTGATTTAGAAGTTGGAGCAGGTACTTTCCACCCGATGACTTTTTTACGTTCAATTGGCCCTGAGCCGATTAGCAGTGCTTATGTACAACCGTGTCGCCGTCCAACAGATGGTCGTTATGGTGAAAACCCGAATAGATTGCAGCATTACTATCAATTCCAAGTCATGCTAAAACCTTCGCCAAAGAATATTCAAGAATTATATTTAAACTCGCTGAAAGAGCTAGGTATAGATCCTCTTGTCCATGATATTCGCTTTGTCGAAGATAACTGGGAATCACCTACGTTAGGTGCCTGGGGCTTAGGCTGGGAAATCTGGTTAAATGGTATGGAGATAACTCAATTTACTTATTTCCAACAAGTTGGTGGTTTGGAATGTACACCGGTTACGGGCGAAATAACTTATGGTTTAGAACGACTTGCTATGTACATTCAAAATGTTGATAGCATTTATGATCTAGTTTGGACAGATGGTCCACTAGGTACTGTTTATTACCGTGATATCTTTCATCAAAATGAAGTAGAGCAATCTACTTATAACTTTGAACACGCAGATGTAGATGCTTTATTTAAGCAATTTGATCAGTGTGAGAAAGATAGCCAAAAATTAATTGAAGCTAACTTGCCACTACCAGCATATGAACAAGTAATGAAAGCATCTCACGCTTTTAACTTACTAGATGCTCGTCATGCTATTTCTGTTACAGAACGCCAGCGCTATATTTTAAGAGTGCGTACTTTATCAAAAGCTTGTGCTGAAGCTTATTATCAAAAACGTGAAGAACTTGGCTTTCCGCTATGTAAAGATGCAACCTCAGTTAAAGGAGCTAAATAATGACTACTGAAACACTCCTAATTGAGCTAGGTACAGAAGAGTTACCTCCTAAATCATTGAAAACACTAGCAACTGCATTTTATGACAACATTAAAAGCCAGTTAGATAGCCAGAATTTAACCTATAGTGATATTAAGTGGTTTGCATCGCCACGTCGTATGGCTGTACAAGTTATTGACCTTATTGAAAAACAAGATGACAAAACCGTTGAAAAGCGTGGTCCTGCTGTCAATGTTGCTTTTGATGACGAAGGTAATGCCAGCAAAGCTGCGCAAGGTTGGGCAAGATCAAATGGTATAGATGTTAGTGAAGCTGAACGTTTGGTTACTGAAAAAGGTGAGTGGTTACTTCATCGTGCAACAGTGAAAGGTAAGAGCGTAACAGAGCTTGTCCCTAACATTGTTACTACGGCGTTAAGTAAATTACCTATTGCTAAACCGATGCGTTGGGGAGCTGAGAGAACTCAGTTTATTCGTCCAGTACACACACTGACCATGATGTTTGGCTCACAAATCATTGAAGGTGAAGCGCTTGGCGTAAGTTCAAGCAATCAGGTGCAAGGACACCGCTTCCATCATGAAGGACTTGTAACAATAGCACATGCTAATGATTACCAAGCTGAGCTTGTTAAAGCCTATGTTGAAGTAGACTTTGCTGCTCGCCAAGAGAAAATTGTTGCTCAGATTAAGCAAGCAGCTAAAGATATCAATGCTGTAGCATTAATCGATGAAGAACTACTTAATGAAGTTACCGCATTAGTTGAATGGCCAGTTACTTTAGTGGGTACATTTGATGAAGACTTCTTAAATGTGCCGGCTGAGCCGTTAATCTATTCAATGAAAGATCATCAGAAATATTTCCCAGTGACCGATCAACAAGGTCAGCTAGTAAATAAATTTATTTTTGTTGCTAACATTGAATCAAAAGATCCTAACGCGGTAATTTTCGGTAATGAAAAAGTTATTCGTCCGCGTTTAGCTGATGCTGAGTTTTTCTTTAAAACCGACAAAAAACAAAGCTTAGAGTCAAGACTTACTAGCTTAGAGTCTGTGCTGTTTCAAAAACAACTTGGCACATTAAAAGCAAAGTCTGAACGAATTGCCCAGTTAAGCCAATTCATTGCAGAACAACTCAATGAAAATGCACAAGATGCATATCGCGCCGGTTTATTAAGTAAAACGGATCTAATGTCTGAGATGGTGCTAGAGTTTCCACAAGTACAAGGTACTATGGGCAAGTACTATGCATTGCATGATGGTGAAAATGATAATATAGCGCAAGCGTTAGAAGATCAGTACCGTCCGCGATTTGCTGGTGATGAGTTGCCAGAAGCCAATATTGGTTG
Source organism: uncultured Colwellia sp. (assembly GCA_913057925.1). Lineage (GTDB taxonomy): Bacteria > Pseudomonadota > Gammaproteobacteria > Enterobacterales > Alteromonadaceae > Colwellia. Next base: position 9,084 of record CAJXPG010000043.1, read on the forward strand.
TGCTGTTGCTATCAGTGATAAAATAGATACTTTAGTTGGTATCTTTGGTATTAACCAAGCACCAAAGGGCGATAAAGACCCATTTGCTTTAAGAAGAGCGGCAATTGGTAGCATACGTATCATTATTGAAAAACAGTTAAATTTAGACCTGTCAGAGCTTATTAGTAAGAGTATTGAGTTATTCGGTGACAAGTTAGTTAATGATAATACAGCCAATGACGTACTTGATTTTGTTATGGGTCGTTTCCGTGCCTTCTATCAAGAGCAAGACATTCGAGTTGATGTTATTCAAGCAGTTTTGGCTAAAAAGCCAAGCGCACCGTTAGATTTTGAAAAGCGTATTAAAGCAGTAACTTTCTTTGGTGAATTACCTGAAGCGGCAACATTGGCGGCGGCTAATAAACGAGTCGGTAATATCCTTGCAAAATTTGATGGTGAGCTTTACCCACAATTTAATACTGAATTGGCCTCTGAAAAAGCCGAGCAAGATTTAGCAAATACTTTTGAGCAAATAAAATTGAAAGTAGAGCCGTTAATGGCAGATAAGAATTATCAAGCGGCATTGAGCGAATTAGCACAGCTAAAAGCGCCAATTGATACCTTCTTTGATGGTGTCATGGTTATGAGTGACGATGAAGCTGTTAAAATAAATCGTTTAACCTTATTAAATCAAATAAGAAATAGCTTCTTAGCTATAGCTGATATTTCAGTTTTACAATAAAAACTGATTTAACAAAATTGATAAAAAGGTCGTGGTAACACGGCCTTTTTTTGTGCCTAAAATAAAGTGTGAATAAATCATAATTGCATCGCATTATTTGAGCTAGATCAAGATCGAAAAAGATTATAGGCGTAAGGTGAATTTAGAGATAAAAAGTTAATAGCAAAGAGTTAGGAGGACGTTATGCCACAGAAAGAAATATCGCAATTACTGTTAAAGAAGCAAGCGGAGCTGACAAAGCGCATCTCAGCGATAGAAGCTGACTTTCATAAGGGAAGATCGCAGGACTTTGCAGAACAGGCCACTGAAACCGAGAATGATGGCGTGCTCGACGAAATTCACCACGAGGCAAAAGCTGAATTAAAGCTTGTTATAACAGCATTACAACGACTTGATAATGGTTTATATGGATTGTGTGAAGAGTGCGATGACCATATTAAAGCGGAACGTTTGTTAGCATTACCTTATACAACTAAATGCATAAATTGCGCAGTTTAAAGTTTTAAATTTAAAGATTGGAGAAAATAATGACAATTGAGAAACATGATTTACACCACGAATTTCCAGAGTTCAAAGAAGAAATTCATCACCTAAAGATAAACGATAACCACTTTGCTCGGTTGTTTAATGAATATCACGAGGTTGATCAAGAGGTTCATCGTATTGAACAGGGCGTAGAAAATACCAGTGATGAGTATTTAGAAGGAAAGAAAAAACAGCGACTAAAATTAAAAGATGACTTATTCAACATGCTTAAAAAAGCTGAAGTTCCTGCATAGTTCTACAGTGTAAAAAAATCCCCACTCACTTAATAGCGCGTGGGGGTTGTTGGGTTAAATACTATAAATATCTAATAGTAATCTGTCTGTTCTGGGTAAATAGTAATTCTGGTAGTTTACCGAGAAAGCGATGGACGTCGCTTTTCCTAATAACTCGTGGTGTGGAATAAAACCATGAACTCGAGAATCAGCGCTGTTTCGGCGATTATCACCTAACACCAAATAATATCCCTCTGGTACTTTTACCGCATTAAAATTACTTAGTTGGCCATTGGTCTGTGTATTAATGTCAATGGCATGCTGGATCGAACCTAGGGTTTCAACGAGCCTAGTACCTTTGTTACTCGCAGTTACAGCTTGGTAAGTTACAGGCTTACCGTTAATGAATATTTTGTCTTGCTTCATAGAGATGATATCGCCAGGAAGTCCAATAATGCGTTTGATTAAACGTTGCTCAGCTGCTTTGGAATCAAAAACAACAATTTCGCCTCTAGCAGGTGTATTTAATGATACTAAGTTTATATGGGTAAAGGGGATTCGTAGGTCGTAGGCCATTTTATTGACTACAACCCTGTCGCCAACTTGGATGGTAGGTTGCATTGAGCCTGTAGGTACTGAATACCAATCGGCAACAGCACTTCTAAAAACAGACATTAACAAAATGAAAAGGATAAAAGATTTATTTCGTTGTAAAAAAGAAGCCAATTTAACTTTAGTAATGATAAGCATAGACAAGTATTCCTTATATGAACTTTAACAGTTATCGAATATAAGGCAGTGCTATTGGGGGAAAGTTCCTAAGAGAAATACTTACTTACAAATTGCTTTAAGAGCAAGCGCTATTTTCTGTTAACTTTTTTTGATGACATACAAATAAGGTAGCTCTTGTGTTTGCTGAGCTAACAGCTCATGTTCCATAAAGCGACAAAAGCTGGGGATATCACGCGCAGTAGAGGGGTCATCACATTTGATAAGTAAAGTTTCGCCCGAAGCAATTTTTCTGATATTCATACGAACCATCATTACGGGTTCTGGGCAACGAAGACCTAAAGCATCAAGAACATGATCTGTATTTTGGAAAATTGTCATAACAAAAAGTGAGTTAACTTAAATCAAAACTAATTATACCTGAACTTAGCTGCAGTGGAGGTTCGAGTTTTAAAATTTATCCATTTTAAAGTTAATTTAATGGCAGAGCAGCTTTGGATCATCGAAAAAACAATAAATTTGTTAGTAATACTGTTTAAAGCGGAGTATTCGTTTGGTATTTAGACTTCGCTATCGTATGTTTGTTTAGCAGAGAAAGCGTGTACATAGTTAGCTTAATCTAAAGGTTAAACAACTTGTTGAAAAAGTAATACCGAAAGGTCATCAGCTCCTTGAAAATCAATATAAGAATTAAAGCAAGATCAACCATAACAGTGATTGCTTAAGCTATAATGAGTTTATTAAAAAGTAGAAAATCATCTATAAGAATAATGGATGAACGTTTTAACCTATTGTGTATGGTGAAGTAGTGAAAAATTCCCTTAAAATCATGGTGTTCTTGTTTAGCTTATTAATATTTAGCGAGGGAATCCAAGCGAGTGAAAACCTACAAATAATCACTGATATTGAGCAACAAAAAAACTTTTTAAAAGCTGAGAAGTTGTTAGTAAAGCCTTACACACAACAATATAAGTCTCTTTATAATCAACTGCATTATTACCCTTTACAGCCTTATTTAGATCAACGTCGCCTTATTGAAACCATGCAACTTTCCTCAGCAGGTGAAATCGCTATATTCCTTGAAAAGTATAAGAACTCACCACTTGATTGGCCGTTACGTAAGGCATGGTTAAAGTTCTTAGCTAAAAAAGGTCAGGGAAAGGCTTTTTTAGCATTTTATAAGCCGACCAATAATGAGGTACTAAATTGTCAAAATATGAAGTTCTCTATGGCATCAGGTCTGTCTGAAAATATAATTTTACCTCAAATGACGGATTTATGGGTGGTAGGGAAGTCTTTAGACAAGGTCTGTGATCCCATTATAAAGAAATGGCAGCAGGCTGGTTATCGAACAAAAGATATTGTTTGGCAGCGTATTGCTTTGGCAGCAGATGGTGGCAAGCATACATTGATTCCATATTTGACCGGGTTGCTGCCAAAAGATGAACAATATTTAGGTAAGCTTTGGCATCAAACAAGGCGAGACCCCGCTACCGTGACTCGACTTAATAAGTTTAAGCATAAGTCTGAAAAAGAAGCACAAATATACGTTTACGGCATTAAGCGTTTGATATGGCGCGATCCTAATAGCGCCATCGCCAGCTATAATAAAGCAAAACAACACTTTAAATTGACTGAAAATCAACAACAGCAAGTTGCAGAAAAGTTTGCTATAGCCTTGGCCAGTAAAAACCATATTAAAGCACATGATTGGTTAGCAGAGCTTAATCCTGAAAACATTAATAGCAATATTATGCAGTGGCAATTAACCGAAGTGCTTAAGCAGCAAAACTGGCAATTAATCTTAGAAGAACTGATGAGTATGCCGGCAGTCTTTAAAGAAAAATTACAGTGGAAGTATTGGTATGCTAGGGCACTAATTGCGACAAATCAGCTGGCTGATGGACAAGATGTTATGACTGAGTTAGCTGGTAATCGTCATTATTATGGTTTTTTAGCTGCAAGTTATTTGGAAACCCCTGTTAGTTTACAAGATAGCCCGTTAGCTATCTCTGCTAAAGAAAAAAACACCATACTATTACACCCCGCAGCTAAACGAGCCTTTGAGTTGTATTACTTAGGCAGGTACGTTCAAGCAAGAAGAGAGTGGCGCTATTGGTTATCACAGTTAAATTCACGTGAAAAACTCGTTGCTGCAAAGCTTGCTAACGAAAATGGTTGGTTTGACCGAGCGATATTTACCTTGTCGCAGGTAGGGTACTTAGATGATGTTGAATTACGTTTTCCAAAAGCTTTCGATCAAAAAATTAACCAGCATGCTCAAAGCCATAAGATAAATCCTGCTTGGGCATTTGCTATTGCTAGAAGAGAAAGTTCTTTTATGACTGATGCCCATTCATCGGTCGGCGCTAAAGGCTTGATGCAGTTAATGCCAAAAACCGCAAAGCAACTTAAGCGTGGCAGTGTTAGTCGGCAGTACCTTTATAACGCTGAAAACAACATAAAATTAGGTACAAAGTACCTGAGGAAGTTGTTAGATAAAAATAAAGGAAACCATGTGCTTGCTACCGCTTCCTATAATGCGGGTCCATATAGGGTAAAGCGTTGGCTTAAAGATGCTAAAACGTTACCCGCAGATATATGGATTGAAACCATCCCTTATAAAGAAACGCGAAATTATGTGAAGAGTGTTTTAGCTTACCAGGAGATTTATCAGCATAAGCCAGGACAAGTGAGTAGCATTTTTGAGCAAGTGATTAATATGAACATTGGTGGTTAGCTGTAATGAACCATGTGACTTGTTTTAGCGATAATTGCAAAGTTTTATGCACAATACTATCGCATTTTTTCTTTATCAATCGCTGCTAAAAGTAAAGGAAATACAGGGATATGCTATGATGTGGTTAATTTATTGATAGGCAGCCTTTCGGAGATAATATAAATGACCACACTTGATGCTAAGCTAGCAAGTCATTACCCGGCACATATCGCCCAGCTACAGCAAACTACCAAAACAGCTTTAACGCGTGAAAACCTTGAAGGCTTGGTAATTCACTCTGGGCAAGAGATTAAAGCTTTTCTTGATGACAACAGTTACCCATTTAAGGTTAATCCCCACTTTAAATACTGGCTACCTTTAATCGATATTCCTAACTCTTGGTTAGTGGTTAATGGCGAAGATAAACCAACGTTAATTTATTATCAGCCTGTTGATTTTTGGCACAAAATCACTCCATTAAGTGAAAGCTACTGGGGGGATTTTTTCAATATAAAAATCTTAACTAAAGCGAGTGAAGTCGATAAGTTGCTACCATATGATAAAAAGGGTTTTGCGTATATTGGTAGCCATATTGAAGTTGCAACAGCGCTTGGTTTTGAGGCAATAAATCCTGAAGCATTATTAAATTATGTACACTATCACCGTGGTTATAAAACAAAGTACGAGCAAGAGTGCTTGCGCCAATCCAATGTACTTGCGGTAACAGCACACCAAGCTGCGCGAAATGCATTTTTACAAGGTGAAAGCGAGTATGATATTCAACAGGCTTATTTAAAATCAATAGGTTATGGCAGTAATGATACGCCTTACGGCAATATTGTTGCATTAAATAAAAACTGCTCAATTTTACATTACATGCATTTAGATAAGGCCATGCCACAAACACATCAATCGTTTCTTATTGATGCGGGCGCTAATTTTAATGGCTATGCCGCCGATATCACACGCACTTATTCATTTAAAAATGATAAATTTGCCGAGCTAATTGCTCAAATGGATAAACTAATGCTTAACGCTGTCGATGGCTTAAAGCCAGGTTTGAGCTATGTAGATCTTCACATTAAAACTCACCGAGCTATTGGTCAGGTGTTAAGTGACTTTAACTTTATTAATGTGGATGCAGATACTGCTGTAGAGTCAGGTATTATTTCGACATTTTTCCCACATGGGCTAGGGCACCATTTAGGCTTACAGGTCCATGATATTGGCGGTTTTATGGCTGATGAACGCGGTACACATGTTAATTCCCCAGCAGCTCACCCATTCCTTAGAACCTCCCGTATGATTGAAGCCAATCAGGTGTTTACTATTGAACCGGGCTTATATTTTATTGACTCACTATTAGCTGACTTAAAAGCATCTAGTCATGCTGATCAAGTTAACTGGCAGAATGTTGATGAAATGCGCTGTTTTGGTGGTATTAGAATAGAAGACAATATCATTGTGCATCAATCTCATAATGAAAACATGACCAGAGATTTAGGGTTAAGTTAAGTTTTTCAAACCTAGGGGCTGTAAAAGTTATTTTGAAAGAGTTGCAGTCCCTAATAATTAAGTAGCGTTATTTTGTCAAAATCTTATCAAATTGCGATTAATGAAGTTGAAGATGAAACTATCATTAGCCGCAGTCGTTTTATTTGCTACTTACGCCCTTGTGATAGCAGCGCTGAAGCTAAAGCTATGATAAAAGAACTGCAACAGCTTCACCCTCAAGCAAATCACCATTGCCATGCTTTTTTAACTAAGGCTGCTGATGATAGCCAAGGTTATGGATTTTCTGATGATGGCGAGCCAACAGGTACAGCTGGAAAACCTATGTTATTAGCGCTTCAAGGAGGCGGAATAGGGCAAGTATGTGCTGTTGTTGTTAGGTACTTTGGTGGAACTAAACTAGGTACTGGAGGGTTACAAAGGGCATATGGCGGTAGTGTTAGACAAGCAATAACACTTTTACAGTCAAAACTTAAAATAGCTATGGTGCACAAAACCTTAGCATGTCAATATAGCCAAGTAGATGATGTTTTACACTTACTTAGGCAGGTTGAGGGTGAAGTATTAACACAAGACTATCAACAAAGTGTTATTTTTCAACTCGCTATACCGGTAGATAATTTAACCTTAATGCAAGATAAGTTACAAACATTGTCTGCTGGACAATTACAATTTAATCAAACGGATTAATTTTCGCTAAGTGAACAATAAATTAATCTTACTGGTGCTAATCACTTTCGAACGATACATCGAACAAGAAAAATGACACGTGCAATATAAAAATATTATCCGAATTTTAGGTCTGTTGGTTGCGCTGCTTAGTGTAACCATGCTGCCTCCTGCTTTAATCTCACTGATCTACCGTGATGGTGGCGGTTTGCCTTTTATTCTCGCTTTTCTTTGGTGCATAATCACCGGCTTTATCGCTTGGTACCCTAACAGGTATGAAAAGACTGATCTAAAAGCGAGGGAGGGCTTTTTAATTGTTGTGTTATTTTGGTTAGTGCTTGCAAGCTTTTCAGCAATTCCTTTAATGCTATTAGAGCAACCTAATCTTTCTACAACTGATGCCTTCTTTGAATCTTTTTCTGGTTTAACAACCACAGGTGCCACAATACTAAATCATATTGAGGGTTTACCTCATGCTGTACTATGGTATCGCCAGCAACTGCAATGGTTAGGTGGTATGGGTATCATTGTATTAGCGGTCGCGGTGTTACCTATGCTTGGTATTGGTGGCATGCAGTTATATCGAGCAGAAACGCCAGGCCCGGTTAAAGATTCAAAAATGACGCCTAGAATAGCAGATACAGCTAAACACTTATGGTACATCTACCTAGGTTTAACGATTGCTTGTGCTGTTGCTTATTGGTTAGCAGGAATGTCGGGGTTTGATGCTATTTGTCATGCCTTCTCCACTATAGCAATTGGCGGATTTTCAACTCACGATGCCAGCATGGGTTACTTTAATAGCCCGACAATTAACCTTGTCTGTGTCTTCTTTTTATTAATTGCCGGTGTGAATTTTGCTCTGCACTATGCGGCTGTGCAAAGTCGTTCGCTAAAAAGTTATATCTTTGATCCGGAATTTAAAGTTTTTATTGGTATCCAAATCGGTTTAACATTGATTTGTTTTACCGTTTTGCTAAGCAGTGGCACTTATCAAGATGCAGATCAGGCATTTGATCAAGCACTATTTCAATCTGTTTCCATTAGCACGACTGCAGGTTTTGCCACGACTTCTTTTGCCGACTGGCCAACCTTATTGCCCATGCTACTAATATTTTCTAGTTTTATTGGTGGTTGTGCGGGGAGTACAGGTGGCGGGATGAAAGTTGTTCGAGTGGTTTTACTCTATTTACAAGGGCTTCGCGAACTTAATAAGCTAGTTCACCCTAAAGCTATTTTCAGTATTAAGCTAGGTCGTAAGGTGTTACCAGACCGTGTAGTTGAAGCTGTTTGGGGCTTTTTCTCAGCTTATGCCGCAGTATTTGTTATTTGTATGTTGTTGCTTCTTGCTGCTGGCATGGATGATATAACTGCCTTTACTGCGGTTGCTGCGTGTATTAATAACTTAGGTCCAGGCTTAGGGGAGGTCGCTGCAAACTTCTCATCAATAAATGATATGAGTAAGTGGGTGTTAATAATGGCAATGTTGTTTGGTCGATTAGAGATATTTACTTTACTGGTTTTATTTACTCCTGCTTTTTGGCGTTCATAGTACCCTTTAGTTGTATATACATATAACTTGTATGTATATACAACTAAATTAATGCTTTTATATATCAGCTATTTATTTTTTACTTACCACTTGTAACTGAGTCCAAGCCAACCGTGTGTTTCTGAACTCTCATCTTCAGGATTCACTTGCGCTAAACCATAACTAACCGCTAAGTTAGTAAAACCGGTAAAGCCAAAGTTATTCTCAAATGAGCCTTTGACTCCATAACTGTCGATAATGACTTGCTCAGACATTTCATGACGAGTATAAAAAGCTTCAATAAAGCCAAAAGGAATATAAGCTTGATAAGCTTGGTAGTCATTGCCTGTTTGACGGTAGAAGGCAAGTTCAGGAGCTAGTTGTTTATTTAAATGCGCTTTTTGCTGTATTAAGGTGGAACTATAGCCACCTAAACTAAGAATATTACCCGCTTCATCAGAGCGCTCAGCCCATAAGTAGTTAACACCCAGTCCATAACCATGAATATGTGCCACTAAATTTAGTGAACCATTACTACCATAATAGTCGCCGTCATTGCCATTTGTTTCAGCTAACTCATCTTGAGCTGCAATTAGTTGAGCCTTGAATGCTTGTGTAACTCCCCAGCTTTGTTGATCATAAGACCAGTTTTGCTCAATACCGAGAGAAAGTGACTGGCTGTCAAAGCTTTGCTCTAGAGTATTTTTGAATTGTGACGCCTGTATTTGACTAAATAAGTCGACAGAAAACTCTTCAACACTATAAGGGTAACGCGCTTCAAATAAGAGACCTTGCTCAGAGGTTTTTCCTAGTACTAGAGCATCACTATATTGCTGATCTGTTTTTAAGTTAAATAGGTAACTATGAGCAAGCAATTTAACCGGCCAGCCTTGCCAGCGAATTGCAGCTGAAGCGCCAGAGAGAATATTGTTAAAGACATCTTGGCTGGCATTAACTTGCCAATCAAAACGAGATAAAACATCCCCTGATTTATAACTCACTTCAAAGACACTACTACTTGCTGAAAAATAACTCTCCGCTAAGGTGAAAGTACCTTGTTGCGGCCCTACGCCATATTCTTTTTGCTCACCAATACTTTCATCAATCAAGATAGTTGCTTTATCTAGTTTTAAGTCTTCTGCCAAGTCTATCGTGACTGCAGAATTAGTAGTGGTCTGTGTTATTGCTTTCTTATCGTGCGATAAATCTAATTGGTAAACGTCAGGGCCTTGAGCATTGACTGCTAAGTAAAGTAATTGATCATTTTGGCTGACCGTAGGCCAAGTGATAACTTGCTTTCCAGAGGTTACTGCAAGGAGTTTCTTTGTTGCAAAATCGTATTGATACAACCTAGTCGCACTGTCTAAACCGGCAACAAAAAATAGCGACTGACCATCTTTTGACCACTCAGGAAAGGATAGAAATTGATAGTTTACTGGCAATGGGATAATTTCTTCTTGGTTCCCGTCCAGCTGACGTACTTTCAATTGCCATTTATTATTTAAGCTAGAACTGAGATAAGCGAAACTATTACTGTCAGTGCCATTAAGTGCTGGTTTAAATCGAGGGAAATCGTAGACCTTCTCCAAACTCTTAGCGGTCAACTCTGCAGTTATTTCTCCTAAAGACTCTGCAGCTAAGCTGACCTTCACTAGTTGAGAAAATCCATAACGGCTTCTTTCGGCAATTAGGTATTGGCCATTATCACTAATATCGAAGCGTCTAAGGTTAGCCCCTGTAGTAAGCTGTTTAACGGTATTGGTTGGTAAATGCCATGAATAGATATCTTGATGAAAGCTGTTCTTATTTGCTAGGCTGCTTGAGCCGTAAAGCAGGGTGTCTTCATTTAGCCAGCGTGGATTTTTAATTCCGCGGTTATTTTTTTGATTTAAGCTGTAGGTAATTTCTCGTTTAAATACGCTTGGTGCCTTATCGGCGATATCGAGAGGATCATCTGCTAATAATTTGTCATTGTTTTTGACAAATTCTTCAGCTTTCTTAGTATTTTCACTGGTTTTATAGATGTTTAGTGTAGTTTTACTGGTGCTACCATTTCTTTGGCTTTCAACGATTGCTAGGTGTTCACCGGATGGGCTTAGCGTGGGAGCGCTGACATAGCCCGAAAGGTTTAACCATATTTTTGAATTATTATCAGCGCTACTTTGCGTTGCTAAGCGCTGTTCATGCTGCATCGCTTCAAAAGTATATTCAGCAACAAAACGTTGGTAGAGGTTTTTTGCCGTATCAGGAAATACACCACTGAAGGCCTTTTCAAATTCTCTTTGTTCTACGGCATGCCAACGAGTCCAAACAGCATCTAGGGTTTCTTCACCATAGTTTTCTTCTAGCCACTTTAAATAACGCACGCCAACTAAGTAAGCCATTGAGCCCGACATAAATTTGTCACTGGCACTATTTAATTCTGCGTAGGTAGGAAGGGCTCCTTGGCGAGCAAATTGCTGAATAATCGCTTCTACTTGATTATTGTATAAACGTCCACGTCCAGTAAGTTTTGACTCTAATAATGTAGCATAGCCTTCACTAACCCAGCGTTCTTCATTAATTTGTGAGGCATCAAATAAATCATACCAATTGGCTAGATTGTCTCGCCAATTACTGCGACTTTTTTGTGCTAAATGAACCAAGTGAACATATTCATGCAGGACTAATAATTGCTGCCAACCGGTAGAGTTAGCAATAATACTATCTGATTGTGGTGGTGTGGCAAAAAATGCCATATAAGGTCGGTGGCTTAAGGGAAAAGCAAAACCATTAGCTGCGTTATAAGGGTCAACAATATAAGCATCAACTTTTTCAGTAAGCACACGACCTTGTTGCTCTTTTATTAGCAGGCGTACTTTTTCCATTTCACTTGCACTTGATAAAGCCCATTGGCGATATTCAGGTGTGAAATGAACACGAAAGTTATCAGTTTCAAAAGTTTGCCAATCTTGAGCACTGTCAACAAGCTCTGCATTGCTAGTAAAGCTGCTTAAAGCGATAGTTAAGGCGCAGAATGCTTTCGAAATATTCATAAAAGTCCTTTTAAGATGGCTGTTCGTTTCAAATAGATAAAGGGGAGAGCGGATTCAGTATATTTAGATTACTATTATTACAGCTAATCCCTGAATAAATAAGTGTTTAGCTGTAAGAAATCATGTCAAAGCTGAAGACTAAAAGTATATGGCACTTACTTGAAACAGTTTTTCAACATCACTGATATAGCGTTTGTTTACTAAAAAGAGAATTACGTGATCTTCTTCATGAATTAATGTATTTGAGTGGGCTATTAATACTTCGCTACCACGAACTATTGCACCTATCGTTGTCCCCGGTGGCAATTTGATATTTTTAATTGCTCGACCAACAACTTTCGATGATTTTTCATCACCTTTAGCTACGATTTCAATGGCTTCTGCAGCGCCACCACGTAAACTGTAAACGTTATCTATAGCGCCACGTCTTACATGGGTCAGCAATGCAGATACAGTTGCTTGTTGCGGTGATATTGCGATATCGATAGTACTGCCGTGTACCAAATCAATATAAGCATCTCGCTGAATCAATACCATGGTTTTGCGCACACCAAGCCTTTTGGCTAATAGTGATGACATAATATTGGCTTCATCATCGTTGGTAACCGCAATAAAAACATCAAATTGATCTATATTTTCTTCGGTAAGTAACTCTTGATCAGAAGAATCACCGGTAAAAACTAAGGTGTCATTGAGCTCAGAAGTCAATTGTTCAGCACGCTTTTGCGAGCGCTCTATTAATTTTACTTGATGATTTTTTTCTAAAATTCGTGCTAAACCGGCACCAATATTACCGCCGCCAGCAATCATGATGCGTTTGTAAGCAGACTCTAACTTCTGTAATTCATTCATTACCGCACGAATATGAATACTGGCGGCAATAAAAAACACTTCGTCATCTGCTTCAATGACTGTCGTGCCCAACGGGCGGATAGGTTTACCGTTACGGTAAATAGCGGCGACTCGAGTATCCACATTAGGGATGTGATCTCTTAATGTTGATAAGGCATGACCAACAAGTAAGCCACCATAGTAAGCTTTAACCGCAACTAAACTGACTTTGCCGTGAGCAAACTCTAGTACCTGCAATGCACCGGGGTAGTCGATTAAGCGAGCTATATCACGAGTGACTAATTCTTCAGGTGCAATAACGTGATCAACAGGAATATGTTTTTTATGAAAAAGCTTGTCAGAATATTTTAGTATTTGATCCGAGCGTATGCGGGCAATCTTTTTTGGGGTATTAAATAACGAAGAGCAAATTTGGCAAGTAATCATATTAGTTGCGTCATCACTCGTTACCGCAATCACCATATCTGCATCTTCACCACCGGCATTGATTAATACTTCGGGGTGACAACCTTGACCATTAATTACTTGCAAGTCCATTTTATCTTGCAACTCACGTAACTTCTCGGTGTCGATATCAACAACAGATATTTCATTGTTCTCGCCAACAAGGTTTTCAGCAAGAGTGCCACCAACTTGACCTGCGCCCACTATGATTATTTTCATGTGCTTTTTATGCTCTTATTATTTGTGTTTTAACAGCTTGGCGTAATAAAAACCGTCCATATTGTCGGTATCTGGCAATAGTTGCCAACCAATAGCGCTATCTTCAGTATCAAGCTTATTGGTACTAATGGCAATTAATTGTGCATCTTGGTTTTGTGCGATAAAGCGCTCTATTTGCTGGCAGTTTTCTTCAGGTAATATACTGCAGGTAGCATAAAGTAGTGTGCCACCGGGTTTCAGTAAAGACCAAATGTTATCAAGAATTTGCTGTTGCAAGACGACAAGTTTTTCAATGTCACTGGCTTTTCGTAACCACTTTATGTCTGGGTGTCGTCTTATTACCCCAGTTCCCGAACATGGGGCATCAAGTAGAATACGGTCAAATTGTTTGCCGTCCCACCAGTCTTTGCTTGCGGCATCAGCAGCAATGACATTAGCGGATAACTTTAATCTAGCTAAATTTTCATGAACACGGGTAAGACGGGCTTCTTCAATGTCAATCGCTGTCATTGAAGCGATATCTGGCGTTTGCTCAATGATATGACAGGTTTTTCCACCCGGAGCAGCACAGCAATCTAATACTATATCGTTAGGTTGGCAATCCAAAAGGCGAGCTGCTTGTTGTGCTGCGGCATCTTGCACTGAAACCCAGCCTTGATCGAACCCTGGTAGCTTAGTAACGTCAATTGGCTTTTCAAGTACGATAGCTTGTGATTTTGGTTCAATTGAAGCGATGGAAATATTTTCATCGCTTAATAAAGCCTGATATTGCTCACTGGTATGGTGCTGTTGGTTTACCCGTAACCACATTGGTGGCTTATTTTGGTTGGCAGAAAGTATTGCTTGCCATTGTTTAGGGTAGCCTTGTTGAACTTTTTTAATAAACCAACCCGGGTGATTGTACTTTATCGGCTCCGCGAGATTTTTATCTGATTTATTTTCTTGTTTGCTCTGAGCTTCTTGCGTACGTAAAAAACCTCTAAGCACTGCATTGACTAGTGCCTTCATATGGCGATTTTTTAAAGCGCTTGTGGCTGCAACTGTTTCACTCACCGCAGCATGATCAGGTATACGCATATATCTGATCTGATAAACACCAACTATGAGTAAAAAGTGAAAGACTCGCTGTTTACCTTTTAATGGCTTTTGCACCAGATGACGGACATCATTTTCTAATTCAGGTAAATAGCGTAGTACGCCGTAACAAATTTCTTGTAATAAACCTTTGTCTTTGCCTATCACTTTGTCCTGCTGTTTAGGCAATTCATCACTTAAACTACGTCCTTGGTCAATAACGGCGTAACAACACTTTGCAGCAAGGGCTCTAATGTTAATTGTCATAATGATTAACCAAGCTTATTAATATGGCTGCCGACAGTGAACCAATCACTGCGACCATTGAGTATATCTTTTACAGCTAACGCTTTTTTCCCTGGAAGCTGAATCACTTCAAGGCATAATGCACCAGATGATGTTGCAACAACGACGCCTTGCTTATCTGTTTTAATGATGGTGCCAAAAGGAGCTTCACCGTGATATTCTTGAACAGATGCCTGCCATACTCTAATTTTGTGTGATTTACTTTCTGACTCCGCTAGCGTGAATTGAGCAACAGGCCAAGGAATATAAGCGCGAATCTTTCTATCTAGCTCTGTAGCACTGAGTTGCCAATCAAGTTCTGCTTCAGCTTTATCAAGTTTGTGTGCGTAGGTGGCTTGATCATTATCTTGAGCAATATTGTGTTCACTTGCTTGAAAGTCACTTTTTGACATGAGTTCAATGGTTTTAACCAGAGCCGTTGGCCCTAACTTAGCTAATTTTTCATATAAGCTGGCGCTAGTATCACTAGCTTCAATGGCACATTCAGCTTTTAATATCATATCCCCAGTGTCTAAGCCTTTGTCCATTTGCATTATGGTCACACCGGTTTTTTCATCACCTGCTTCAAGAGAGCGTTGAATAGGTGCTGCTCCTCGCCATTTAGGTAAAGTTGAACCGTGAACATTGATACAGCCTAATCTAGGAGTGTTCAAAATAACTTCAGGTAGTAGTAGTCCGTAGGCGACCACCACCATAATGTCAGCTTTGTACTGTGCCAATTGTTGTTGGGCCTCTTCACTTTTAAAGTTAACAGGCTGTTCTACTGTTATCTCATGTTCAAGAGCGAGTAGTTTAGTGGCACAAGCGGTTAGTTTTTTACCTCGCCCTGCAGGTTTATCAGGAGGACAATATACGGCAACAATATTGTGTTTAGCTTCAATCAATGCTGCTAGGTGTTGTGCAGCAAAGTCAGGAGTACCAGCAAAAATAATATTTAGTGGAGTAGGCAAAGGGGTTATCCTATTGAGAGTTTGTGAGTGCTTACTAATTTAGTCTAGTTGGCAAATTTCGCTTCTTTTTCAAGCTTAGTTTGAATGCGTTTTCTCTTTAATGCCGATAGGTAATCAACAAACAGTACACCATTTAAGTGGTCGAGTTCGTGTTGAATACAAATACTTTGAAGACCTGTGGCATTGAGGGTAAATTCTTTACCGTTTCTATCAAGGGCTTTTACGGTACAAGCGTCATGACGATCTACTTTGGCATAAGTGCCAGGAACAGATAAGCAGCCTTCCTCATTGATCGAAGTTTCATCACTTGTAGCTGTTATTTCTGGGTTTATTAAGACGATGGGTTGGTCACCATCCTCTGAAGTATCCATGACAACAATGCGTTGGTGTATATCAACTTGGGTAGCTGCGAGGCCAACACCTTTCTCGTCGTACATGGTTGCCAACATATCGTCTATAATTGTTGTCGTTGTGCTATTAATTTCAGCAACAACTTGCGCTTTAGTTCTTAAGCGCGGATCTGGGAAACGTAAAACAGTTAAAATAGTCATATTTTGTCAAAAGAATTAGCGATAATTCATCTAGAATGTTATGTTTTAATTATATACTCAAGTAACTGTAACTGAAACCCGCATTTTTAAGTCACTTGATATAACTAATAATAATAGTGTGTTACAGCCGTAAGCACGAAAAAGGAACGAGCTCTATGCTTAAAAAAATAATTCTATCGCTATCTTTATTGTCTTACCCGTTGATTGCGTTAGCAGATCAGGTAAAGCTTAATGATGACGCACCCAAAACACATGTAGTCGTTAAAGGTGATACTTTATGGGATATTTCCGCTCTTTTTCTCGAACAACCTTGGTTGTGGCCTAAGCTTTGGCGCTTAAACCCAGAAATTAATAACCCGCATTTAATTTACCCTGGTGATGTTTTAAAGTTAGTTTTTGATGAAAACGGTGAGCCGATGCTTGTGGTTGAGCCTGTTAAGCCAAGTTATAAATGGTCACCTAAAATTAGACAAGAAAAGAAAAAAGATTCTGCAATTACTTTATTACCTCTAGAAGTTGTTGCGCCATTTGTTCGATACGATCACTTATTTACTGAAGATGAACTTGAATCATTACCACATATTATTGGTAGTGATGAAGGTTATAGAATGACTACCAAAGATTTTAAGGTTTATGTTAATGCCGACCTTGAAGTTGCTCAAAGTTATGCCATTTATGATAAAGGCGAAGAAATTTTTGATCCTGAAACAGATGATTCTTTAGGCTTCTATGTCAACCTAGTAGGAACAGGGCAAGTACTTCAACGCGGTGATATGGAAAACAGTGTGCCATCAACCATGAATGTTGGCTCTGTTAAACGAGAAATTCACGCAGGAAACTATGTTGTGCCTGTTAATGAAGGTCAATTATTACCGGCTGTGTTTTCTATGAAAGCAGCTAAAGATGGGTTACGTGGTTCAATTGTTAAAGCAACGAGTGAAGGTCGAGAATTTGCTAAGCTTGAAGTAGTTATGATTAACCGTGGTCTTGACCATGAAGTTACGGTTGGTGATGTTATGGCTATTAAGCGAACTAGTCCGGCTGTAGTTGATACGGGTAGCGGCCCTGCCTATGTTGCTGAAACATCTCGTTGGAACAAGATGACTGGCGGAGATTATAAAATGCCTGAAGAAAAATTAGGTGAATTAATGGTCTTTAAGGTATATCAGAAAGCGAGCATGGCTTTAATTTTAACTACACAAAAGCCTGCTAGGTTAAATGACATAATTACAGCACCAAAATAACCACTGTTAAACACCTTAATTGCCCTAATTCCATAGGGTAATTAAGGGTTACGACTTGTTCTTAAGGAGAAGACAAGTGACAACAAAGGGCAGTAAAAATAATATCCAACTATGGCTAGCTTTAAAGTTAGTGCCCAGACTCGCAATCCACAAAAAAATAGCCTTAGTCGAAACCTTTGGTCTTGTCGCGTTATTTCCTGATAAAAATAAACCTTCGAAATTAACTTCAGCTAATGGTTTAAGTACCAAGCAGCTTGAAGCTTTCCAACATCCTAATTGGCAATACATCTCAAAAATCATCCAAGCGAGTGAAGCTTGCAAAAGCAGCATCATTTGTTTTAACGATATTAACTACCCACAATTATTAAAAGAGATTTATGACCCGCCATTAGTGCTATTTGTTCAAGGTAATAGTGAATTACTCAATGCTCAACAATTGGCGGTGGTCGGTAGCCGCTCTGCTAGTGTGACAGGACGAGAAACAGCCTTTTCAATAAGCCAACAACTCGCACAACAGCAATTCGTTGTGAACAGTGGTTTAGCGTTAGGAGTAGATGCCGCAGCACATAAAGGAGCGCTCTGTGAAGAGGCTAGTACCATAGCTGTGGTTGCGACGGGGTTAGATCAAGTATACCCAGCAAGTCACAAAACTTTAGCAAAAGAAATCATCAATACTGGCGGCGCAATTATTAGCGAATTTATGCCTAGTACACCGGCAAGAGCAGGGCACTTCCCGAAAAGAAATCGGTTAATTAGCGGTATGAGCTTAGGTGTTTTGGTCGTTGAGGCTGAAATGAGAAGTGGTTCGTTAATTACCGCAAGGTGTGCGATAGAACAAAACCGTGAAGTTTTTGCAATACCAAGTTCTATTGAAAATCAACAAGCTAAAGGCTGTCATTGGCTAATTAAACAAGGAGCTAAACTTGTTGAGCAATGTGCCGATATAGTGGATGAGTTCGCTTTTACAAATAAACCTAGTCTACACTTAAAGAGAAGTGCGCATAACAACATATCTATAAAACGACAATCTACTCAAGGAGAAAATGAAGAAACTCAAAAAAGCTTGTCTAACGATGCATTGTTGGCTAGTGTGGGATTTGAAATTACTCCCGTAGATAAAGTAGTTTCACGAAGTAAACTTCCCGTAGAGGAAGTGTTAACTCGATTAACAATGCTTGAGCTAAGTGGTCTGGTATCTGCGGTACCGGGTGGCTACATTAGAATGCAATAAGTTTAAAGGGGCTAATTATGTTTGATATCTTGATGTATCTTTTTGAAACCTATATCCAAAATGACACAGACGCTATGGTGGACCATGAGCTATTAACCGACGAGTTAACTAGAGCTGGGTTTCACCAAGATGAAATATACAAAGCGCTAAATTGGCTAGAAAAGCTTGCAGCACTGCAAGATACCGATGCTTATCCTTACTTGACCCGCGTAGGTAGTAAGTCAGTACGTATTTATACTAATGAAGAAATGCAATTACTTGATACGCAAAGTAGGGGCTTCATTCTGTTTCTTGAGCAAGTAAACGTGCTGGATTTTACTACACGTGAAATGGTCATTGATAGAGTTATGGAGTTAGACACTAAGTACTTTTCCATGGATGACCTTAAATGGGTGATCTTAATGGTACTCTTTAATGTGCCGGGTAAAGAGTCTGCATACTCTCAGCTAGAAGATTTAATTTTTGAAGAGCAAGAAGGTCCGCTCCACTAAATTCTGCTATTAATGCAGTACCCCTCAGCAGCTTATATCTAACCTATATGGCTGAGCATATTGTTTAGGCAAGTTTTGTGGCATAATAGCCACATACTTGTTTATATATATGCAAACTTCCAAATGTCTGAATCTGATAAACCTCTATTTACTCATCATGAACATGCTTTAGAGAAAGAGTATCAAGTGTGCCCTGAATGTGGTTCAGAACTTACTATTAAGCATGGTAAGTCAGGTGCTTTTTTAGGTTGTGTTAATTACCCTAATTGCCAATACACTCGCCCTGTGGTTGAGCATGAACGTGTTGAAGATAAGGTTTTACCTGGTAGCGAATGCCCATTATGTGGACATGAGTTGGCGGTAAAGCAAGGGCGTTATGGAATGTTTATTGGCTGTAGCAACTTTCCTCTATGTCATCATATAGAGCATGAAGAACAAGAGATGCTGTCAGAAGTTAACTGTCCAAGTTGTAAAACCGGCTTGCTGCAAGAAAAAACCAGTCGTTTTGGCAAAAAATTCTACTCATGTGATGCGTATCCAAAGTGTAAGTTTGTGGTAAACCATGAACCAGTTAGTGGTGAGTGTGAGCAATGTCAATTTCCGTTACTATTGAAAAGAAACATGGCTGCAGGCTTAAAGTATCAGTGTGCAGACAAAAAATGTTCTCATATGCAGACCTTAAAAGACTAGGTCTTTGAATTAACCTTCAAATAAACCTCAAAAAAAAGACGCGTAAAGCGTCTTTTATATTCGCGAACTTGTAAACATTTAATTAAACATCATGTTTAGCAA
>CAJXPG010000044.1 GCA_913057925.1 uncultured Colwellia sp.
AGTAGATCGTCGGCAGCGTCAGATGTGTATAAGAGACAGACCTAATACGGCGATCAATTCGCTCGTCTTTTCATGGACATCATTGTCATAGAAAAAAGCCCAAGCAGCAAAAAGTGAAAAAGCTAAACATGCAATGGCTAGTATTAATATAAATACTCCATGTTTAAGTTCCCCATTAGTCACTTTCTTCTTGATTGCTTTCGTGAGTATTGTTCCTAATATTACGGCCACTATGCCACCGATCAATCCTGAAGTAATACCAGAGTCCAAAGTTTTCTCCTTGACTTATAACAGCTTATTATGGAGACTTCTCAGTAATGTCCGTCCCATAACTATAATTATATTCGCATTAATATCACATATTTTCAGTACCTTATAAACTAAAAACATTCAATTTTTGTTAGCCTTTGGATATTACTGAGACCTCTCAATAATATCCAATACAAAACTTGATAATATTTCAAACAATATCAGTTGGTTAGGCGGGTTGAACTCTGGTTAGGGGGTATTACTGAGACTTCTCAGTAATATGACACAGTTAATACATTAGAAAATATATAAAAAATATTAAGTTAGCGTCCGCGGGGCTAACAGACAAGTCATAAAAGTTAATTAATGAAATGTCCGCTGCCGTTGCTATGCGGGCTTTATGCTAAATGCGAGTGTCCGTTATGAGCTTAACCTGCCTTTAACTTAAACATGATGAATGGTTATACAAACGGCAATACTCTAATCCTTTGATACCATTTTATTATTTACCCTACCTTCAAGAATGCTTATGTTTTCTGATTGTTAATAAGCTAAAGTAAATAATAGAGTGATTCGATTAGCTTAATTAGTGAATGTCATCGGATGTATATGCAATAAATCTGGTTAGCGGATGAAGATAACCCCATATTTCGAAAAGCTTCATGTATAGGCAAAGTATTAAGAGGGAATATAATAATGAAAGAATTTATCCAGTCTTTACCGAAAGTTGAACTGCACTTACATATTGAAGGCACGCTTGAGCCTGAGTTGATGTTTAAACTCGCTGAGCGTAATAAACTTACTTTGCCCTTTGCTTCAATCTCAGAAGTAAGGAATGCCTATAATTTTCATAACTTGCAGTCGTTTTTAGATATTTATTACCAAGGCGCTGAGGTATTGCTACATGAACAAGATTTTTTTGACCTGACTTGGGCCTATTTACTTCGTTGCAGAGAAGATAATGTTATTCATACGGAGGTGTTCTTTGATCCGCAAACTCACACTGTGCGAGGTATATCTTTTGATGTTGTGGTTAATGGTATTCATCGAGCACTATGTAAAGCAGAAAAAGAATTAAATATTACGAGTCAGTTAATTATGTGTTTTTTACGTCACTTAGATGAAGAGGCGGCCTTTGAAACCTTAGCGAGCGCGCAACATCATAAAGATAAAATTATCGGCGTCGGGCTTGATTCTAGTGAGCTAGGTCATCCACCTGAGAAGTTTGAAAGGGTATTTAAACTAGCCCTTGAACAGGGGTTTTTAACGGTTGCCCATGCGGGGGAAGAAGGGCCGGCGAGTAATATTCATGAAGCACTCGAACTATTGAAAATAACCCGAGTTGATCATGGCGTTCGTTGCTCTGAAGATGAAATGTTGGTTGAGCATCTTATTGATAAACGTATTCCGTTAACGGTTTGTCCATTATCAAATATCAAGCTGAAAGTTTTTCAAGAGATGTCTGAACATAATATTGTTAACCTAATGAGAAAAGGGCTTTGTGTAACGATAAATTCAGATGATCCTGCTTACTTTGGCGGTTATATGACAGATAATTTCCTTGCTGTTCATGATGCCCATCCTATGACAAGTGCTGAACTTGCTCAGTTTACCTTTAATGCCATTGAAGCCAGTTTTATCTCCGAACAAGCAAAAACTAAGCTTAGGGCCATGACACAAGATTATCTTTCATAAAGACCGATACAACTGGGCAGACTTCAAAGCAATGTGCCTTAAAGTCACTTGCCCAGCAGGGTAGTTAGTGTGATTTACTATTCAGTTAAAAATTCACGATAAAGCATTAATAAGTGAGCAGCGCTCCAGCTAAAGTTAGTTGCTCCTTGCACCGCGCCAGTTTCAGGGTTGTAATTTTCTCTTATCGAGCCATTTTCACTCAAACCTTCAGCATTCTTAAATAACTTAGCAGCTAAAGCTCTAGCTTCTTGCTGGTAGCCGTAATTATCAAGGGCAATTAAACCAAAGTACACTTGGTCTAGCCACACGCGCCCACGCCAATAAATATCGGCATCATAAGCGGGATTTGACAGCGCTGCAGTGCCTAAAGGAATAGTGCTATTAAATTCACTGCTTTGCAGCATTATGTTTTTAACCCGCTCGGCTTTATCGTTATCAGCAATGTTTGCCCAAAGCGGACTCCAACCTTCAGGTCCTCGACCACGAGCCGTTAATAAATTACCAGTACAGCCATGTTCATCTGCTTTTTCATTGGCAGCAAAGCTTCTGTCATAGTAAAAACCGCTATCGTCATCAAAAAAGCATTGGTTGATACGCTTTGCTAGCACGTTAGCTTCAGCGGTATAACGCTTGGCAAGTTTGGGCTTAGTGAGCAATTTAGCCATTTTTGCCAGTAAGGTTTTTTCATGAGCCAGATAAGTGTTTAATTCAACGGATTCTTGATTAATTGAAAAGCCTAATAATTCCCCTGCATGGTTTTTATTTTCATAAAACATCACTTGCCAATCTTGTCGTGCTTTGCTGATATCTCCTTGATAGTTTTGCTTGGCATAATCGCTTAATTGCTCCGCGTTAATAAAGCCAAATCTTGCCGCATTATCCATACCTGATTCCCAGCCAGCACCGTGTTGAGCGCCAATATCTATATCATCATAATCGCTGTTGGCAATGATGTTTTGGTACAGCGAAATACCTGAACAGCTATACCAGTTTTTTGGCTCACTTTGACAGGCATCCAAGTTAATTTTGTCACTACTGGGCTTTTGCATATAGCGTACTTTAAAGTTTATTTTACCTTCAGCATTATTATGGTATCTATGTTTGGTGGCACCATACTCAACGAGACCATTTTGGTTATGATCCCGGTTGCGATACCACCATTGATGATAGCGCTGTAATTTAGGCAGCATCTCCTCTATAAAGCTAATATCTTGTGTCGCTTGATAAATTTCCCACACCGCCCAACTTGCTAATGGCGGTTTGGTGTTACGCTCATTCCAATTTCCGCCGTCACCGCCACGGGCTTTATCTTTATTATAAAAGATTGCATCTATCACCATGCCTTCATCTTGAGCTCTTATTGGATCGTTGGCGTCAACTTGATAAGCAAACATGGCGCGGATATTCTCTTTGGCGATATCGGCATTAAAGTGTGCCATGGCGTAAGCATGTTTCCAGCTATCCCATGCCCAAACGCCATTGAACCAACGAGCAGTAACCGATGGCGTTACACCATCATGGCTTAATTTTCCTGCAGGGCTGCGCCAGTTAGCATTGAGGGTTTCTATGGATTTAATCGCGACCTTATTTTGCGCACTAGTGCGCGGACCAACAGCCATGCCTTTGCTTAAGTAGTCTTGCCAGCGTTGTTGGTTTTTTGTGATTTGCGCTTGTGGGTTTCCTAGTGCTTTTTTGATAAAAGCTTGCTCTGCATCAGCTTCATTTTGATTATGAAAGTAACTATGCGTAGTAAATACGCTGTTAGTGCTTTTGGGGGCAATTGTTAGTTTGGCAATGCTTTGGTAACTTTTCTGGTTTTGTTCAAGCACTGTTTTCGCTTTAATAGAGCGGCTAATTTTATACTGTGAGCTGTTGCTGGTTAATATGTTCCAAGTGTTACGCACTTCACCAAAGTGAAAGCTAACTCCGTTAACATCAGCTGTTACGCTTCTTTGCCATTGTGGTAGCGCTTGTTTGACCGTGCTTTTATCATCCCACTGATTTAGTAATTCACCTTGCCAAGTTAACGCTAAGGCAAGGGTATCATTGCTAAAGTTAGTGATTTTAGTGTCAATAATAGCAGTTCGATTACTGATGAAATGCAAATTGAGCTCAAGCGTCAACTCTTTAAAAACAAACTTTTGCAGTAATTCGCCGGGAGCTGAGGTGCGAGTAATGTTCGCGGTTGAAAAATCCAATACTTGGTTATTGCTTAAATCCGTTAATGTTAACTGTTCTAGCTTCTCGGCAATAAATAAGCTGTACTCTTGGGCTATGATCATCGGGCCGGTAAATGCAGCGCTATGATCCTGTTCTTCAGGCAGTAAGAATCCGTGCCAAGCGCCTAAGTCTAATAGTGGATTAAAGCGTTGATTTTGATATTTATCATAGTCTTTATATTGTTTCGGATTGCCGGTACGGTCGATAACATTCGTTGAGTTCGTTGCTTGGACAAGTAACGGCGACAGTATCAGTGCAATAAAGAGTGGTATGATTGTGTTTCTGCTAAATAATGACATCTATAGTTCTTCTTTTTATAACGCGTCTATCAGCGCGATTTTCTATCGATTAGCGTCATACTATGAATTATTTTTGATATATTGTATATCTTTTTGCTTGGTTGCTAAGGAAAGTCAGCGAATATAGTTAGCGGTAATAGCTTCAGCTTAGGAGGAGAGAAGTGCTAGAGGGGCTAGTCAAACGCACGGATAAAATAAAAAACCTGTAAAGCACAGGCGGCCTTACAGGTTTAGATTTTTTACTAATAGCAGTTATAGATTAATGGCTGACTTTAATGCGCTCAATTAATGAAACTGGCTTAGCAGACTTATCACTCATGACAAAATCTAATTGCACTAACAAGTTTTTGTGAGTCTTGTTGCTTGCTTTATAACGCCATTGTTCTAAAGCAGTTTTGGCTGATTTATCAAACGTATAAGCAGGTTTGGCATTCACCACTTCAACATTACTTACAGAGCCATCTGCCTCAACATCAAAGCTAAGCACTACCGAGCCTTCTGTACCCGCTTTTGCCGCTTCAATAGGATATTTAGGTTCAATCCTGTGAGTAGGGTGTACGCTCTTGTCCTTGTATACTTTAGCTGTTTTTTGTTCTTGATTAATTTGACTACCCGCATAACTTACCCCAGCAAGTAGTGAGCTTGATACTAAGGTTACTAAGCTTAATTTTGCAACTTTAGTAACAGTGCTCTTTGCTGATAGTCCTTTTGACATTTGTTTGATTTGTTTTATACGATTGAACATAAAATGTTGTTCTCCATTTTGATTAAAACTAAGTAAAGTAAAAGCATTTGGCGGAGATGTTTCTGCCGCTAACACCAGTGCTTTACAATATTGGATCCTTGATTGGGTATGTTTTCGCGATAAAACAACTTGATCACAGGAGTGCTCTTGATCTTGACGAAATGCTGAATAAGCACGCCAAGCTAGCGGGTGGAACCAAAATAACGCTAAGAGCATAAGCGCTAGCTGATTCGTCCACATATGGTACTGAGAGTAATGACATACTTCATGGCTAATGATCAGCTCTTGCTGCTCCGGCGTATAAAGTGCGGAAAAATCCTCAGGAATAACTAAAATTTGTTTGAATAAGCCAATCAGAATTGGGCTGTGAATATGACTACTTTGCGCAATGGCTAAGTTACTTGCGCCACTATCATCGAGTTGTTGTTGATATTTACTATTAACTAAAAGTTCTAATTTCAACGCTTTACGATAGTTATATTGACTAAGAGACCAGTAGCTTATCAGTACGGTAAAGCCTAATGCCCAAGTACTGCTAAGCGATAAACTGAGTAAGCTATCCAGTGTTAACTCATGATGAATACTTTGGCTAGGTGAAACCAAATAACGTTGTATTAAGTCATTTTGTGAATGGCCTACGCTTAGTTCACTTAGGTATTGCCAAGGCAGTGGCAGAAAATAAAGTATTAAACTTAGCGGAATAATTAGCCACAAAGCGTAAACCGTATTGGCATCAATACTTTTGCGCAATGGCTGCCTGATAAACAAGATTAGCAACAGCAGTACGGTTAAAGGCAGTAATGAATTAACTAAAGCGCTAATCATTATTTTTCTCCCAATCTGAAATTAAGGATTTCAGTGCCTTGATATCATCTTTATTCAAGTCGTTTTGTTTGGCAAAACCGGCAACAAGCGGAGCAATTTTGCCACTGAACATGCGTTCAACTAAACTTTTGCTCTCTTTTAATGTATATGCTTCACGTTCAAGTAATGGCGAGTAGAGGTAATGACGTTGTTGCTTTTCAAAACTAATCGCTTGTTTTTTTACTAAGCGATTTAGCAGGGTTTTTACTGTTTTATCATGCCATTGCTTTTCCTGGACATCGCTATCAGTGTCAGTATTTTCGTTAAGTTTCTTGATAATGTCGTTGGCACTAGCAGGGTAGTTTTGCCACAAGGCTTCAAGTACTTCAAATTCAGCATTACTAATTTCAGTCATTTTATTTCCAGTTTTTCTAGGGGGTACGCTAGTGATAAACAACTATTACAGTTGTAATTTATAATTGTAGGATTACACTTGTAATCAAAGCTGTCAATTGTTATTTTTACAGCGATTAGTTATTTCAGCTTTAGGGATTTGTGTAGATGAAGGTTATCAGTGTGGTATTTTTATGCTTTTTTATCTTGGCGTGTTCTTCAACAAAAGTTCACTTATATACGCGATATTTATCGCCACAAGAGGTAAAAACAGTCACTGTGAACTTGGAGGAGCAAGGATTCGATGTAATCAACAATACCTTAGTATTTCCAGATGGTATTGAGCAGTCAACCTTACTTTACTCTCCTTTTGTTGAAGGAGAAGATACTGTCAATATTTTAATCGAGTCCCTTGAGCAAAAGGGTTGGCTGATTTCAAGTGTACAACCCATTGTGGCTGGTAATCACTATTACACTAAAAATAGCCTTGGCTTGCTTTTACTGCCAGCAGGCATATCGCCTAGTGCTAAAATGACCGAAGCTGATCTAGCCAACGACTATCAAAGTAAAGCATGTCAGTCATCGATGACATTATCGCTGAACAGTGACGCTAGCTATCAATTTTCATTTGCTGATAAATTAACTCATCAAAATGAGCAGTCTCAAGGTAGTTGGCAAATCACCAGCTATCCCTATATTGAGCTAATATCTTCAGGAAAAAATAGGCGCTTTTATTATCAAATAGAAAAAAGCATAGTGACCGATGTTGTTGGTAAGGCTGAAATAATCGAATTAAAACCTATAGATGAACACTACACATTGCCTAAGTGCACTTTTCATTATGGATTAAGGCTGTAACTAGCCGGAACAGGAGAAAGAAGCTGCTAGTAAGCTGCTTTTTATCCCAAGCTAAGATTCACTATTACCTAGGTAATCATTGAGTGGCCAAAATTAGTACTCGCTGATGTTCACTAATTGCAGTATGCTGCTTTTTAAAAGTGGTTATCAGTAAATTTATCAGTAAGTTATCAGTTAGTTGTCAGGTTTTTATAAGGATGTAATGTGATTAGTAGGGTTTTTAAGGGAGTTAAGTGGCTATTACTCTTTGTCATCATAGCGCCAATTGCGCTGTATGCTCTTTTGCTATTAATTAACGCAACTGATGAAGATAAGTCAGCACAAGTGCTAGCATTTGCAGATTTTGTTGAGCAAAGAAGGCAGTTAACCGGTAAGCAAAATGCTTATATTTCTCTCGTTGGCATTACCGCAAATCCCGAGGAAGATATCCATGCTATCGGTCTTGAACGTATGGAAAAGTTGGTCGATTTTAAACTAACCACTAAGGCACTTGCCTTTATTGATGCTTATGATGTTGGCGATATTATTGTTCAGCTAAGGACTATTCTTTCATTGTGCGAAAGTGGTCAACAGTTAGATGAAAGTTGCCAGCAAAGTTTACTGGTTCAGCAAGAAGACATAGCCAAACTTATTAATGAAAACCAGCTACTCATAGAGCGTTACCGCTCAATAACTCAGCTAAAGCATTGGTATGAAATATTACCTGCAAGCATTGTCTATAGCGATGGCATGCGTTATCAATTTTTATTATCACTGCAAAAATTAAATATGCTGTCGATATGGAAAATGGCGATGGGTCAGCAGAATAATGCTGATGAGGTTGCCCGCTTGCTTGAGCAGCAAGGTGCTTTTGTTCGCAATATTTTATCTTCGACCCATATGTTGCAGACAAAGATGATCGCGGTTTCAGCGGTTAACTCATACTTTACTTGGTTGGACTTTCTTATTCCAAACACTGAGCAATCATCGCAACAGCTGGTTCTGCAAAAGTCAGTGGTTAATGCTTTATCGCAGCCCTTAACACCAGAAGAATTATCCTTCGAACAGGTTATTATTGGCGAGTGGCAGTTTGCGCAAAGTGTTCATCAGCAAATGATTGATGAAACTGATGGTGACTATGCATGGTTAAACTTCTTTTTAATGCCAATACTTCAGCAGCAAGCGACATTAAACTTACACGCGGCAGTGATGAAAGAAGCTGTTGAGAATCTAGCTATCGAGACAAGTGAAGTAAAAGATAATCAGCTTTGTCTAACAGAAAAGAGTTGGCAGACTCTAGCTTGGTATAGTTATAACCCTGTAGGAAAGTTGCTGATATGTGCACCTGGATTAGATTTTGCTTCTTATAAAGTAAAACTTGATGCTGTTGAGATAAGAAGAAAAAGCGTATTAGCTAAACTAACACGCTAGTTCTCTGTAGAAGTTGTTATGCGCTGACCACCTTAAGGCTGTGCAAAACCATTTCTTGCCTCAAGTAAGCGATACCAATCAGCATGGCTATATGCAATAGATAGCGCCTGTTTAGCTGCACTGATACGCGCTGGTGTAGTTGAGCCAATAATTGGACAGATATTGGCAGGGTGTTTGAGCAACCAAGCCAAAATAAGCTGCCAAGGCTCGCAATTATATTGCTCAGCTTGTCTGGCTAATTCAAGTTCAATACGCTTTTCATCGGCAGGGGAAAAAGTATTTCCCCAAGCAGGATAAACAACACCACCTAGCGGACACCAAGCGATTGGCGTAATATCTAGTTGCTGACATTGATCTAAGCCACCATCAATCATGCTATTAATATTATGGATATTAATTTCAACTTGGTTGACCAATAAAGGCTCGGATAATGCTGATTGCAATAAGTTTACTTGCGACGGAGTAAAGTTGCTGACACCAAAATGTTTAACCTTACCGCTGGTTTTTAATTGTTCAAACGTTTGTGCGACTTGTTCGGCATTAAACAAATAATCAGGACGATGCAGTAAAAACATATCAAGATAATCGACATTTAGTCGCTTTAATGAGTTTTCGACACTGGTAATTAAGTAGTCAGGTGAAAAATCATAACGCTGCGGATCGCGTCGAATACCGGCTTTTGAGGTAATAATCAGTTGCTCACGAATATCTGGCGTTTCTTGTTTAAGTTCTGTTAATAATTCACCAAATAAACTTTCACAATGACCACCACCATAAATATCTGCATGATCAAAATGGTTATAACCCTCATCAAGGGCCGCTCTAAGCGCTAATTTACCTTTGGCTTTATCTTCAGGGGTATTTTCCCCAGCGATGCGCATACAGCCATATATAAGGCGAGAGGTGTTAAGCTTTGTAGAATTTAATTTAATTTTTTGCATTGTTTTTGCCTATTTTATTGGCCTAACTATTCATGTTAATCATCGTATGCAACTAACAGTGAAATTTATAGTGAAAATTCTTAATTTTTTGTAAAAACTTTACAATAAATGAGGTAAAAAAAATGCAATAGCTAAGCTATTGCATTTTTATGTCTATATTTACTTATTTGTTAAACTACTTATTAATTAAATTTGTAGTTAACACCAAAGTAAACTGTGCGACCAAAGTACTGAATAGTACCGGTACGTGCGGTATCACCAAAGTATGAGATATTTGGCTCATCAGTAATGTTGTCCGCTGATACAACCGCTTGGAAGTTTTCAGTGAAGTTATATGACATTTGCGCTGAGTAAATAGTCTCTTCCTGGAAGTAAGCTGATTGGCTACTACCAATAGCAATTTGTTCACTTAAATACTCTGAGCGGTAACGACCACTGATTCGCGCAGAGAATTTCTCATCCCAATCGTAGAACAACGTTGCACTTAATACTCGTGGAGATAGTCCTTCAATAGGACCTGGCGCACCATCTTCACCTGGTACTTGCGACTCAACTTCAATTTCACTATCGGTATATGAGAAGTTAATATTAGCGCCTAAACCAGAGAAAGCACCCGGTAAAAAGCTGAAGGTTTGCGTGTAGCCAATTTCAATACCTTGCATATAACCAGCATCAGCGTTGTTTTCAGCATGTGAGTATGTACCATTTACATAGTTAATTGGCTCACCAGTTACCGGATCGTTTAACTTGTTATCAGGTGTTGGTGGTACATCGATGCCAGCTGCTGCGTAATCAAAGTCTTTATCTTGTGCATCACCAACCATGTTTTCAATATCTTTATACCAAATGGCAACAACAAAGGCACCGTCGGTGTCACTGAAGTAATGCTCATAAGAGATATCAAATTGGTTTGCATAAAATGGACGTAAGAATGGGCTAGTAGAGCTATCTAAATTAATTTGGTAACGACCTTCATCTTGATCTTCAACCCAGTCAAAGTTACCGCTGTTTGCCATGGTTGGCATGTCAGGACGAGACATTACTTTGGCGTAAGCAAAACGTAATTGATCTTCATCACTTAACTGAAAGTTTAAGTTTAATGAAGGCAAGATATCACTGTAACTTCCACCAACGGTTTGCATTTCCCAGTTGCTATTGATTACACCAAGGTCATCAGGGATATCTTGACCGTTGCCAGCACCTACACTCACTAAACCAGTACTTTGTTGGTCTGAATAAACATAACGAGCACCAAAGTTACCAGTAAGTGGTAAACCAAATAGCTCAGTATTAATGTTCACTTGTAAGTATGCGGCAAGTACGTCTTCTTCAACAAGGTTGCCTTGAGTCATGGTCCAATCATGTTCCCAAGTTCTAACTGGTGTACGGTCAACACCTGGGATCCAAGCATTTAAAATGGCATCATTATCTACCGATAAGAAACCTGGCATGCCTGATAAGTCACCACCAATACTAGTTACGGTGGAGTTGCTGTCATTTAAAGCATGAGGGGCAAAACGTTCAACTTCAACGGTATTACCATCAGCATCTACGCCATAAGTAATGTATTGACCATTACGCATGTTGCCATCTGTTGTGCCATATAAAAAGCGACCTCGACTCATTTCATAGTCACGCTGTGAAGCACGAGCACCAAATTCAACTGAGCTAAACACTTCACTTTCTAGTTGGTAAGTGAAATCAACACGCACCGCATCAGAAGAGTTAGACTCAATATGTGGGTAAGATTCGGCACTGGTGACCATCATATGAGCGGTATCAGTAAAATCTTGATTAAAGTTGATGTACGGGTTGTTTAAGCCATTTAATTGATAATCTAAAATAATATTGTCATCAATAATTGGCGTAGCTGCACTTGAATCTTCAAAGTATGCCATACGCATTACTTGGTCTTTATAAGTCTCATCACCTTGTGAGTGAGAAAAATCAACACTCATCAATAAGTCGTCGCTTATATCCCATTCAGCTTTAAGACCAAAAGCAGCTAGCTCACTTTCAGTAGTATTATCATCTGCTTGAGTTTGAACATTTAAGTCTCTTGCTGAGCCTCTATAAGGAGGAGCTAACGCTGTACCATCTTTATCTCGGTAAATAGTTCCGCCAACTAATGAGCCATTTGCCATTAATGGATTATCTAAAAGCAGTGTCGAGCCGGCAACCGCTATGTTATTGATACCTGAAACCCGTAAACCTCGATCCCATTTTTCTGAATCAAACTTAGAGTAGAAGCTATCCATTTGGATTCTAACATCATCTCTTGGTTCCCAATTTAGCGCTAATACAAAAGCATCACGCTTATCTTCACCGCCACGTTCGTTTAACTCGAAACCTGAAGAAACTAACATGCTTTCAGGTGCGCCATCGTATGCGGCAGATAAATCTCTTTCATCAAACTGATAGTTTACAAAGCGGCTAGATACTGTCGGTTGAAACATATTCGCCCAACCAACCGCAACACCCACGGTATCGTCAAAGTATTTACCTTGATAAGATAAAGTTAAACGACGACCAAAGGTGTCTGAATCTTCATTGTCTGCAGCGGCTTCATTGTAATTACCGTGGACAGAAGCTCGAAATGAATGTTGTTCTTCGTTATCTAACGCATTGGCTGTTTCTAAGTTAATTGTTGCAGCAATACCGCCTTCAATTAATGACGCTTTTTGTGATTTGTACACTTGCGCTTGAGAAATTAACTCAGAAGGGAAAATATCAAATTGTACTGCACGTCCACCACTGGTTGATACCATTTCACGACCGTTTAAGGTAGAGAAAACAAAACCACCAGATAAACCACGAACGTTTAATTCACTTGATTGACCATCTATACGTACAGAGGTAACACCTGGAAGACGTGTTAATGAGTCGGCAATAGATACATCGGGTAAACCACCAATGTCATCGGCAGATATAGCATCAACAACGGTATCAGAAAAGCGTTTAGTATTAAGAGACTTGATAACACTGCCTCTAAAGCCTGTTACTTCAATAACTTCTACATCATTTTCTTCACTTTCTTTTGCTTTTTGTTGTGTTGTTTTTTGTTGTTCAGCAGTGGCTTCGGCATCAGCTGCATATGCATGATTAGGCATAATAGCTAGCTGTATTCCCCCGACCATGAGTGCGATTGATAGTGCACTTAGTTTAAAGTTTTTCATCTGTATCCCTTAATAAATACAAGTTGTATTTATGCTTAATGTTTTTTGCATCGTCGCAATATATTTCTTTTATTATCGGAATTATTTTCTTATATACACTACTGTGTTGTTTTTATTAGTTTTTATTTTTATTAAGTTAGGCAAGCAAAATCAGTGTAAAAACTTGTTACTCAAAAAACAAGCAATAGTTATATGCATACGTATTCATAACGCCAGCCCTTACTGCATACGTATTCATGCCTTTTTTAAGGGGGTGGTATATATACAAGGTGACTTTGTTTGTGTAGCTTAAACTCGTTATTAAAGGTATCAGTATTCGGAATGTTGGTAACTTTATGTTAAACCCTACTTAGGCAGCGAAGTAGTGTTATCTTGG
The DNA here is from genome assembly GCA_913057925.1 of uncultured Colwellia sp. Classification (GTDB taxonomy): domain Bacteria; phylum Pseudomonadota; class Gammaproteobacteria; order Enterobacterales; family Alteromonadaceae; genus Colwellia. Next base: position 13,167 of record CAJXPG010000044.1, read on the forward strand.
GAAAGCCCAAAGATAATCAAGGGACAACAGACATACTTATATACGCATAAACTAAAACCATATAGTTAATGGAGTTATAAACTCATGAAATACACATTCAAGCCCTTGATGCTTGGCACTGTAATAGCCGTAAGTACAGCACTTACTGGTTGTGGTAGTGATGAAGCACAGCCAGAAATAATCGACGTATTTGAAGAAGTCGGTCTATGGTGTAAAAGTCCGTCGGTAGTTAATATAGCCAGCCCTGACTCTTACCCGTTATCAGCTCAAGAAGAAGCTGCACTAGCTGATGGTAAAGCGGCTGCAAAAGCAGCGGCACAAGCTGAACAAGGCGACGATTTTGATGAAGCTGCTTGGGAAGCAGAGTTTAAATATCAAGATTTAGATCTTTACAGCATTTTAGGGTTAACCCTAGAAGAGCAAGAGCGCCAAGTGATTGCTAAAGAAGAAGCACGCGCTTTTAAAGTAGGGCAAGGCCAAGACGTTATTTATGGTGAAGGCTTTGATGAATGGTTTGAAGCTTGGTTTGCGGCTATTCCTCCTGCTAATTATTTAGGACCTTCTCAGCGTATTGAAAGAGCAGTAAACGCAACGACTCCAGAAATGGACGGTGATGAAATCTGTTATACGCCACCGCTTTCATGTCCAAATTACAAAGTAATTGATGAAACCGGCACCTATGAATGTATCATTCCTGAGCAAAACCCAATTTTAGGTGTACCTGCCCCAGAAGTAACAGCAGGACCAGGTGAAGCGATTGCTTTCTACCGCCATGAAGATCATGTTGAAGGCGCAGACAACTCTGCACTTTATGAAAATGTGGTAGTACATACATGGAACAATGATGATTGTACCGCTTATCAAGATGACACGTTAGCAAGTTGGGGGTCTAACTCGACTTATGCCAATGATAATAAAGGTATTGATGATAACTACGGTCATTACTGGAAATTACATTTACTCGACGATGCTAGCCAGTGTGCCAATATTATCTTTAATGATACCGTTGATGGTAAAAAGATTTCAGATAGTGATTTAACTATGCCTATTGGTCCTTCAGGTGAAGTGGCCTTACATAACCTTGATAAAAATGCTTTTGCTCACGATGACTTCCCAGTTAACGTACTTGATGGCATGTTATTAATTAACCAACATCCTTACTTAGGTGCTGAAGCATCTTCGGGCATTAAAGCTTGTGGTTGGGGTTTAGCTGCTGATGAATCAGGTGAACTTTGTTTAGGTGAAGCATTAGAGTGTCCTGTTGATACAATTGCCGTTGGTGTTGGCGCCGTTGATGTGGCGTCAAAATGTGTAACAGTGTTTGAACCTGATAATACGACTTTGTATATCAAAGGTGGTTTTAATGGTTGGAGCGCAACTGACGATGCAATGTTTGCTTATATGGGCGCTGGTCAATATCAATTAAATTACTTATATGACACCGACTGTGTAGTGGTTGAACCTACTGATGAAACCGAAGGTGAAGACTGTACGGTAGCTCATCAGTTTAAAGTTGCCGATGCAGATTGGACTGAGCCTGCAAGTTTTGGCAGCATTAAAGGTGGCGATCAATCAGGTGTTGGTAAAACAATTACTATGACTGTTGGTGAAGGTGTTGGTCAAAATATGTCGGTTGAAATGGCCGAAGAAAAAACTTACCAATTCTTAGTGAATGCCGCAGACCCAACGGCTGTTGAGTTAACGATTAATGAAGTACCTGTTGCTGCATTTCCAATGTTAACTATTGGTGGTGAAACACTAGCACTTAACTACAGCTCAGATGGCAACTATGTTGTTAGAAGAGAACTGATGGCAGAAGCCTATAGTTTCACTATTGCAGATGAAGCGGCAAGTTTTGCTGTTGGCGCAATTGGCACAGATAATGTTATGACAGCTAATACTGCCTTAGCACTTGAGAGTGGCGATGGAGCTTTATCATTTACTCCGGCAAGTGCTGGCGAATATGACTTTGTTCTAAACTTATCAGACCCGCAAGCACCAACAATGGAAGTTAAACCTGCTTTACCGTTTGGTTCTACGCCAGTGTTTATCCGCGGCTCAGTAAACGGTTGGTCTTCACCTGACGCTGATGCTTTGAAATGGAATGCTGATACTAGCAGTTACAGTGTTATTTACGGTCTTGAAGCTGACGGTAACCATGCCTTTAAATTTGCTGATGAAAGCTGGGGCACAGTTAACTTAGGTTTTAATGAAGTTACTATCTCTGCTGATAGCGATGCTATTGCAGTAACTGATGATGGCGGTAACATGCGTGTTTCTGTGGCTAAAGCATCAACTTACAAGTTTGAAGTGATTTTTGACTCAGCAGACCCTGTAGTTAAAGTGTCAGAAGCACCATTGTACTTACGTGGCAGCATTACTGATTGGGGCGCTTCTGCAGCCAACCAATTAATGTTTGTAGCATCTGATGATGCCAATACCGCTGAAGCTTCACATACTTACTCAATGGAAGTGGTTATTACAGCTGCAGGCGAGTTTAAAGTAGCTGATGAAGGTTGGGGTGGTAGCTTAGGTTACAACTATGGCGTTGCAGTGGCTGATACTGCCGTTGAACTTGGCGTTGCACTTGAGTTAGTTGAGTCTAATAACAACATCAAAATTGATGTACCTGCCGGTACTTACATTTTCTCTTTTGAAGATGGTGTAACGAAAACCATGACAGTAACGGCGAAGTAATTACCTGAATTCACCGTTTATCATGATGTTTGATTAATTTATTTATAAATCAAATGCTTGAATTGAAAAGCTCTACCTTTAGGTAGAGCTTTTTTTATGCCTTAAAATCGATAAAAAATCCTTTATTGAATACGTATGTAGTCTCTGTTCAACAAATAAACAAAGCTTTAGCATGAGGTAATTACCAAAAGAAAAGCATAAAGAAAGGATAATATTTTGATATTACCAATAAGCGTTAAAAAAATAATAATAGGCAGTTTATTAACTACAGGTTTAGCAGCTTGTGGTGGTGGCAGTAGCGATGGTGGAGAAACAACTCCTGAGCCACAGCCAACACCAAGTAATAGTGCTCCGACAATTAGCACCTTTACCGCACAAGCCAGTGACACAACAGCTTTTGCTGTTACCTTCGCTTGGAGTGTTACCGATAGTGATAACGATGCGCTTTCTTGTGTGCTTTCTACCGGAGACAGTCAAGCTGATATTGAAGTGGCTGATTGTAAAACCACGACATCAACAATAATCACTTATCAAGCCGCTGGTGAGTTTAGCGCAAATTTAGTGGTGTCAGACCCAAGTGACGCAACTGCCAGCAGTGATGTTGAAGTAGTGGTTGACGCACCAGAGACAGCTTTGCCTGAGCCTGTCGTTGTTGCCGGAGAAAATGAGTTAGTCATATTTTATAACCGCACTGACAATGAATACACCGATTGGGTATTACATTTATGGAACGGTGATGGTTGTGATTCCTACACGGGTGAAAATACTGAGTGGACGGCAGGACAAGAAAATAGTGGTATTGATGCAAACTATGGCGCTTACTGGGTAATACCGTTAAAGCCAGACCATAATGGTTGCGCAAATTTCATTGTCCATAAAGGTGATGAAAAAGACATAGGTGGTGACACCAATAACGTTGTTGACCTGAGTGAAGGGCGTGATGTATGGACGGTATCTGGCAATAATGAATTGTATTTTGCAGCGATAATTCCTGCTGATAATGTTTTCATTGAAGGGGCGAGCGCCCACTGGTTAACCGCATCGAAAATGTTACTGCCAACGGGCAATGCCGCTGAAGTACGCATTTACTATGCTGAGAATGCAGATTTAGCGTTTGATTCTATTTCTGGTATCTCAGGTGATAATTACCTTAGTTTTAATCCAAGTACGCTCAGTGAAAGTGAAGCCGCATTGGTGCCTCATATTAAAGATTCTTTTACCGCTTATGAAACCACTGCAGCGTTACCGAACGTTAAAGCCGCTTTAAAAGGTGAATTAGTCGCCATCGCGTATTCAGCTGATGGTGAAATGTTATCAGCAACACGCGTGCAAATCGCTAAGGCACTTGATGATATTTATACCTCAGGTGACAGTGATGCCGATGAAGCAACACTTGGACTTGTTTATGCAAACGACAGCATTACCGCCAAAGTGTGGGCACCAACGGCGCAAAGTGTTGCCTTACAGGTATTCGATAGCGCTAAAACCCTAAGTAGCACCGAAACTATGACACTAGATGCTGCAACGGGTATCTGGTCATTTACTGGTGATAAGGCGGTTTATGATCGTCAATTCTTCCGTTATCAAGTCAGTGTTTATCATCCAGTATCGCAAAAAATTGAGACTATTTGGTCAACAGATCCTTACTCTGTGAGCTTGGCGACGAACGGTTCGTATTCGCAGTTTGTTAATTTAGCTGATGATGATTTAAAACCTGTTGATTGGGATAGTCACTTATCGCCGACCATTGCCGAAATTGAAGATGCAGTGATTTTAGAAGCACATATTCGTGATTTTAGTATTACCGATAGCACCACAACCGCTGAAAACCGCGGTAAATATTTAGCTTTTACTGAAACAGACTCAAATGCCGTGCAATACCTAAAAGGCTTAGCTGATGCCGGTGTTACTCACTTTCATATGTTACCTGCTAACGATATTGCCACCATCAAAGAAGGCGCAGCAGAAACGGTAAATATTCATAATACGGTTGCTGAGTTATGTGCCTTACAATCAAGTGCGCCGGTATGTGGTGTCGAAGATAATAGCGCCACTATTCTTTCAGTGTTAGAAAGTTATGATCCAAGCACTGATGACGCTAAAAACTTAGTGGAAGCGATGCGCGGCATTGATAGTTTTAACTGGGGTTATGATCCGCATCATTTTAATGCGCCTGAAGGCAGTTATGCGTCTAATGCTGATGGCGTTACGCGTATTAAAGAAATGCGTGCAATGAATAAAGCTTTGCATGATTTAGGCTTTAGAGTCGTGTTGGATGTGGTTTATAACCATACTTCCGCTTCGGGTTTATGGGATAACTCTGTATTTGATAAATTAGTGCCAGGTTATTATCACAGGTACAACGAAATCTCTGGTGATCTAGAAAAATCGACTTGTTGTGATAATACCGCCACTGAACATGTGATGATGGGTAAGTTTGTTGTTGACTCGTTAGCGCAGTGGGCTAAAGAATATAAGTTCGATAGCTTCCGTTTTGACATCATGGGTCATATGCCAAAAGCCAATATTTTAGCAGCCCGTGAAGCGGTACTTGCGGTTGACCCAGATAATTACTTCTATGGTGAAGGTTGGAACTGGGGCGAAGTGGTTAGTGGACGTTTATTTGAAAATGCCATTCAAGAAACCATGGCAGGCACTGAAGTGGGGAGCTTTAATGATCGTCCTCGTGATGCTATCCGCGAAGCCGTACTCTCTGTTAGTTCACCTGATTTAAATAAAGTTGATAAAATTCGCCGTGGTTTAGCAGGCACTTTGCAAAACTATCAATTACAAGACTATAAAGGTGTGACTCAACTAGGTAGTGACTTTTCTGACGGTCAAGCGTATGCCTTAGACCCTGCTGATGTCATTAACTACATCTCTAAACATGATAATGAAACCCTGTGGGATTACCTGCAATACAACTTAGCCACAGCAATGCTTAATGATGATCGCGTACGTGTTCATAATTTATCAGCAAGCATTCCGTTATTAAGCCAAGGCATACCATTTTTTCAATTAGGGCTAGATAAAATGCGCTCTAAATCAATGGATAGAAATACCTACGATGCTGGCGATTGGTATAACGCCGTTGATTACACCAATCAAAGTAATAACTGGCAAGCCGGTACGCCCGTTGATAATAGTAACGAGAGTAATTTAACCGCTATTGCCACCATCAAAACTAATAGCGAAATTGATGTTGATAGTGTTGATATTAATTTTACTAGTGCCGTATTTGCTGAGTTTTTAGCAATTCGTAGCGACAGTGCATTATTTAGATTAACCACAGAGCAAGAGATAATTGATCGTGTTGGTTTTCATAATACGGGTGCAAGTCAAACTCCAGGGTTAATCGTTATGAGTATTGATGATGGTACTAGCGATTCATTGCAATTAACGGATCTAGACGCTGACTATGATGCCATTGTTATCGTTATCAACGGCACCGATGCAGAGCAAAGTCATAACATTGCAACCGCTGAAGGTTTCACTCTGCATGCTATTCAGCAAACTTCTGTCGATACAAGTGTACAAGCGGCAAGCTTTACTGCCGGCACGGGTGAAGGCGTATTTACTGTCCCTGCTTATACTTCCGCCGTATTTGTTAAGGCACAAGTTGGCGCGCAAGGCACTGGATTAGCCGCTGGCGTTACCCGTGATGCACCCGATGTTGCTCCATACGGTAATAATACTTTGTATCTGCGTGGCTCAATGAATAATGACGGGGTAGATGGTTTTACTGACAATGATACGTTTACCTACCAAGGTAATGATATTTATGCGCTAGATAGCAATCTCTCCGCTGGCGCACAAACCTTTACCATTACCTCGGTTGACGCGGTAGCGGTAGAGCTTGCTTTTAGTGATGTAAACCTTGATTCAAGCGCTATCACCCTAAGCAATGATAGTGGCGCAATGGCGTTCACTGTTGATGCTGATGGTAGTTTCAAGTTTATCCTTGATGCATCTAATGCAACACCTGTGTTAACTGTTACTAGTGTTTCCCCTAGTGTTGATTGTGCTGCGTTAACGAATTCTGCAGATGCGATTCCTTTTGACATTGCTGGTAGCGGTCAACTTTTTGTTAAAGGCGACCATTCTGGTTGGGGCGCAGATGATGCGTACTTAATGCATTATAAAGGCAATAATACTTACCAAGCTGTGGCTGATTTTGACGGTGCAATGCAGTTTAAAATTGCCTCAGATGATGACAGTTGGCAAACCCAGCTGTGGGCACAAGCAAATGATAGCACTGAAATTAATGGTAGCGACTTAGTACTGGGTTCAAGTTATTCTGTCGCGTATAAAAATGCAGGTACGAACAATAACCAAGCGACACTCGCCGCCGGTAGTTATAGTTTCTTACTTACACTAGATGAAGAAAACCCTGCTGAAGGTAATAATGTTGGTAGTTTGATTATCCAACAGTGTCAGCCGTAAACAGTCAATAGCCTTAAGTGAGTGGTCGTTATATTGCTCACTTTGGCGCTGGCCATGAACGTCATCTTCGAAGTTACTTGTCGAAGATCCATTGCCTTTTGGCTTGGATTCAGGAGAATGTAAACGTCATCCTGTTTCTTTGTCAAAGCTGGGTTAGTCTGTAGTAAATATTGAAGCTTGTTGATTCATTTCAACAAGCTTTTTTATGTGCTGAAACTAAGAAATAGCGGTAGGGATTTAAGGCATGGATGGCAGTAGAGTTTCGGTTAATTTTTTCAAGCATCTAGCTGAATACGTATGCAAAATTATAAAACTAGTTCTTTTATTTTGGCGTAACAAGTAAGTTAGTAGGCATACATAATTAACCGAATTTTACTTATGAAAAAGCCTTCTAGTTTCTTTTTAACTTACGCAGCCCTTGCCGTCTCTTTATCGTTAACCGCTTGTAGTGAAAAGGCTGAATCTTCAAATACTTCACAAAATGTTACTGAGCAACTTAGCGCGCAGAAAAATGCAGCCATCGCCGCTGAATTTGTAAATCAAGCCAGTGATAGCGCTGCTCATTGGTTAACCCCTGAGTTATTAGTTTTACCTAAGTCGAATGACAAGGTGATGTATCAATTTTTAAATACCTCAAAACAGGCATTTAATGCCATTACCTTATTGGCGGTTGATTTTCCTGAGTCGTTAGCAAAAAAATTCCCTCACTTGAGTGATTTTCAAGCTTACAAGGTAGATTTATCGCCAACCCAAGCAAAAGCTTGGTTAAAACAACAGTTGATAGTTGTTGGGCTTGATAAAGCTCAACAAGCGCAAAAGGTGTCTTTTGTACAAACCGGAGCGGTAATTGATGCTCTTTATACCCAAGGTGAAAATGATGCTGATGAAGTTGCAGACTTAGGCGCCGTTATCACAGAGCAGGGTGTTAGTTTTAAACTGTGGGCACCAACAGCACAAACTGTTTCAGTGCAGCTATTTGATGAGAACTTACAAGCTATTGCTGATGGCACATTGGCAATGATAGAAGATAGCAACACCGGTGTTTGGCAGGTGCAAGCAAAAGAGCATGCGCGTTATGCTTATTATAAATATCAAGTAGATGTCTATCACCCCGTTTCTAAGCAAGTAGAGCGCTTGATGGTAACAGACCCTTATTCTTTAAGCTTGTCGGTCAATAGTGAATACTCACAAGTAGTTGATTTAAATGATGACATTACTCAACCTAAAGCTTGGTCAGCCCAGCAAATCCCAACGGTAAAGAATGTCGAAGATAATGTTTTTTATGAAACCCATATTCGAGACTTTAGCGCCAATGAAGCCCACTTAAGTAATACCAAGTTTAAGGGCAAATACAAAGCGTTTAGCGAAACAGACTCTGATGGCATCAAACATTTAAAAGCCCTGCAGTCGGCAGGCTTAAATAATATTCATTTATTGCCAACCTTTGATATTGCGACAGTTAACGAAGATGAAGCCAAACATCTTGATATTGATGATAACTTGGCGAAAGTTTGCACTATTACACCGAAAACAACTATCTGTCAGCAAGATTACGATAAAAGTCAGACTATTCGCTCGTTATTACAAAGCTATGCCGTTGAAGGTGAGCAAGCACAACAACTTGTCAGTGAATTACGTGAATATGACAACTATAACTGGGGTTATGACCCGTTCCATTACACGGTACCTGAAGGCAGTTACGCAGTAGAAGCGCAGGGCGTTAGTCGTATTGTTGAGTTTAGAGAAATGGTGCAAAGCCTACATAATTTAGGCTTTAGGGTCATTATGGACGTAGTTTACAACCATACGCATCAAGCCGGTTTAGAGCCAAACTCTGTGCTGGATAAAATAGTGCCTAACTATTATCAACGTTTACACCCAGTAACTGGCGCTATTGAGCAATCAACTTGTTGTGACAATACCGCGACAGAGCGTGTAATGATGGCAAAATTGATGACAGATTCCTTGGTTGTTTGGGCGAAAGATTACAAAATAGATGGTTTCCGCTTTGATTTAATGGGTCATCAGCCAAAAGATGCCATGTTAGTGGCGCGTGAAGCGGTAAGAGCCGTTGATAGTGATACTTACTTTTATGGTGAAGGTTGGAATTTTGGTGAAGTAGCGAGTAACAGCCAATTTGTGCAAGCCAGTCAGTTAGAGTTAGGCGGCAGTGAAATAGGGACTTTCTCAGATAGATTACGTGATGCAGTTCGTGGCGGTGGTAACAATACTCGAAACTCTCAAGGTATTGGTAATGGTTTGTTAACCTTCCCTAATGACAAAGCTAATGAAAAGCAAACGGCGCAACAGTTACATGATGACTACCACTTACGTATGGATCAATTACGTATTGGTTTGGCAGGAAACCTGATTAACTTCCCATTGAGGCAGGTTAATGGTGAACCTGTATTAGGCAAAGATATTCCTTATGGTGACCAACCAACGGCTTATGCGTTAGATCCCGCTGATACCATTAATTATGTTTCTAAACATGATAATCAAACACTATGGGATAACAGTCAGTATCGGTTAGCGTTTGATATTTCAACGGATGACAGGGTGAGAATGCACTTACAAAGTTTGTCTTTTGCTTTATTTGCTCAAGGCATTCCATTTATCCATATGGGATCAGAATTTATCCGCTCGAAATCATTTCTTCGAGACAGTTATGATTATAGTGACTGGTTTAACCGCGTAGATTTCGCTAAACAAGACAACTTTTATCATGTTGGTTTACCGCCAGCGGCAAAAGATCAAGATAACTGGCCGTTGATCAAACAAGTACTGGCGGGGCACGAAGGCCGCGATATGGTTAGTGCAGAGCATATTAAACTATCGAGCGATATTTTTACCCAGATGCTAGCAGTGCGTATGAGCAGTCCGTTATTTAGGTTAACCAGTGAACAAGACATTATTGACAAAGTAAGCTTCCTAAACGCGGTAGAGCCTGCAAAAGCACAACAAATAGGCTTATTGGTGATGAAAATTGATGACAGTGTTGGTGAAGCGGTTGATGAAAGTTATCAAAGCTTGATGGTTATCTTCAATACCAGTGATAAAACGCAAACCTTTAATTATCACCTTGATGGTCAAAGTACTCAGGGCTATCAATTACATCCTCTACAGAAAAACGGTAGTGATGAAGTGCTTAAGCAAAGTAAAGCAACCTCACAAGGTTTTACAGTACCTGCGTTAACTAGTGTGGTATTTGTTAAACCAAGAGGTTAGTTTCTTTTATTTTCTTTCCCACTTATATCTGTTTCCTTTCCTATATCAGTGAGATGGAATGCGTGAAATGGAGTAGGGGAGATGTAGTACGTGAAATGAAAAAAGGCGCTGTTGGTTAACATGTTAATTAACCAATAGCGCCTTTCATTTATCTGCACTTTCTAGTGAAGCATTTTCTAGCTTCGCTTATTCAGTGTAATCTTTGTCTAGTTTAGCTTTTTCTAGTTTAGCTTTTTCATTTTAATGCGACGATTAATGCTAAACCTTTGTTGATAAGTGTAAGAAGTAGCCTCTGCCAGTAAAGGTTAATTGGTATGTTGGCTCTGCATTTTCCTCAGCGCTCTGACACTTTTCGAGTAATTCTTTTTCAACTAAGAAATCTAAAATGTTGCTAGATAAACCGGTTAATTTAGCCTTTGCGGTAATTTCAACCTTGGTAGCAACTCCTTTAAAAGAGTACATCGCCTTGATGATCTTTGCTTCTGTTTCAGATATTTTTTGCATCCGACCGGTATAGCCAGGGTATTGATCTAACGGGAACTTCCCTTGAATTGTTTTGTAAGAAGCTTGAATTGCCTGAATATCATTTTCTTTATTTTCGGTTAGTTTAAAGGTGTGAAAAACACCGGCTTCCTTACTTAAATAATCTACTTTTGCTAAGAAAATTGGTAAATTACAGCCTTGGGCAACATGGTAAAATCCTGTTTTCCATTTAGTAACCGAGCCACGAGTTCCTTCAGGAGTGAATAAGAAAAATACCCGTTGTAATTTTTGGCTATTGATAAATTGTTTTATCTGCTCTACTTGTCCGACACCTTTAGCAGAGCGGTCAATAGGGATGGCGCCTAAATACATCATCCAAGGCCCCAACACAGGTACGCGGCATAAACTGTCTTTTACTGAAAAGTAAATTTTTACATCTTGTAGAATGGCTGCACCAAGGGCATAAACAAAATCCCAGTTTGAGGTATGCGGCGCTGCAATGGCAACACCTGCGCCTTCAGGTGCGGTTTTACAGAGCTTCCAGCCTGCTACTTTGAACCATACGGAAAAGATAAATTTTAAAAAATATTTGGTGAAAATACCGTCAAAGATGGTTTTTTCTCTAATGGTAAGTGGTTTTTTAGCCATGATACGTTATACAAGGTTACTACTGAGATAACTAAAATTGTAGCATGTAAAGCAATAAAAATGTTGATGTAGACGCCTAATTTGTTAGCTTTTGTCTGTAAATAGACTAAAAAAGCAAACGTTCGTTTAAAACGTAAAGTGTCTTTTGGGGACTGTTAATATTTTATTTAATAAAAACCGTTTGTTAGCTTGGGAAAGTTAGACTTCATTGTAATATTGAATGTTGATAACTGTTTTAATTTATTGCACCCGTTGCTTTACTTGCAATTTATTATGATATTTAATTTAATAAAAGTGCTTTAAAAACGCTCAGTTCAGGCTAATGTACTGTTTTATTTTAATAAACTTACTAAGGTAAAATTTAATATTATTTAAGCAAACGTGACGAGAAGTTAGCATCTTCACTAGAAGAGTCGTAGGTATTTATATACAATCAACTTTATTATGCATTTTGCATTCGGTAATCAACCTAACGTATCAATGATAAAAATATGGCTGCTATTTTAGATATAACTAATGAAAACAAAGCATTACATTATTTGAATGCCTGTCATTGTTTTGGGCGCTCGCCTACTAATGTTGATACTGTGATTAACGCGCAGGAAGTTTCTCGTATCCATGCGGTTATTGAATGGACAAATACTAAATGGCTCATCCGCGATTTAAGTAATAATGGTACTTGGGTAAACAATCAAAAATTAGTCAAAGACAGCTCACACCCACTTGAAGTTGGCGATAAAATATTTTTCGCATCTGGCGAAAGTCATGGCTTTCTTGTTAAAGATCTTGCGCCACCGCAAAACATGTTATTGCCTGTCGGTGACCAAGCTGATAAATCCCCGATTATTTTAGCTGACGGTAACTTACTTCCCTCAGAAGAAAATCCAGAAATAGCCTTGTTTTATGTGCCAAGCAAAGATCAGTGGTACAAAGAATTTTTAGTTGATGCTGATGGTAGTGCTTATCCGGTAATGAACGCTGATTTACTGTTTTTTGCTCAACAAAACTGGCAAGTTAGATTGAATCCGTTAAGCGAAAATACCGTGTTAATGGCGAAAGCGAAATTAACTGTCGAGCAGATAAAATATCGCTTTAACTTAAGCTTAGATGAAGAAAGCACTGAGCTAACCATAAATACCGATGATGAAAAATTCTCACTCGCCAGTAAAGCCCATCACTATTTGACCCTAAGTTTAGCGAGACACAGAGATGAAGATGCTAAAAAAGGCTTAGATGCAGACAGTCAAGGTTGGCGCTTACCTGAAACCTTAACTAAAGAGCTAGGTTACGACATTACGTTATTCAACACGCATGTGTGTCGTGCTAAGCAGCAGTTTAGAGACATGCTTGATGGCGCTTGTGATGGTGACGAGTTAATTGAGCGTAAAGGTAAAAAAATACGTTTTGCCGGTGTGTTCTATCGTATTTATAAAGGTAATGAGTTGATCGTTAATCGCGGACAAGACAAGGTTTCCCTCACGGTATTGCATGGATAAGAATTTACCACAGTACAGTCGTGAGCGATTACTAGGTGAAGGTGGCATGGGTAAAGTTTACCTTGCCCGTGATAACCAATTACAACGACAAGTTGCTATTAAAGAGTTAACGTATCAGCCTCAAGATGATGACGTTAACCATGCGCTACAAGAAGCGCGTCTCCTTGCGCGTGTTAGTCACGCCAATATCATTCAAATATTCAATGTCCATGATGAAGGTGATCATATCTCCTTGGTGATGGAGTATTTTGAAAGTAAGACTCTAACGCAGTTCCAACTTGAATCTTACTGTACTCTCATTCAAAAATTAGATTTATTGCAACAACTTGCGGCGGGTCTTGCTGCTGCTCATAAAAATGGCGTTATTCATTGTGATTTAAAACCAAGTAATATCTTGGTTAATGATCAAGGCCAGTTAAAAATCACCGACTTTGGCATTGCTTTATTAGCGCCAAGTGAAACCAGTGATGCTGATGGCAATACTAGTGACGAGAGTGAAGCGCCGCAATATGGTAGTTTGCTTTTTATGTCACCGGAGCAAATAAAGCAACAAACGGTAGATTATAGAACTGATATATTTTCCTTTGGTATTCTTGCTTATCAGTTGGTGGTTGGTACTCACCCGTTTGCCTATGCGAACAATGCGGGATCTGCGAACGATGTCGCCAAAAGAATTTGTGACCATACCCCTGAGCACGCGAAAAATTTAATGTTAAATGCGCCGAGTGCTTTAACAGACTTGTTAATGGAAATGTTAGTTAAGCCACTGGAGCAAAGAACCATTACCGCTAGTGGTATCGAAAATCGCTTACAACATGTTAGAGCCGCCTTAATGCAAGCGGCAATAAGTGAAGAAGAAACGCTACCTGTTGGTGGTTTATCGTCAACTGCTGACATAGCGGCTAATGACTATGGTACTCAACCTATTGCGCAAGCCTTAGCTTCACAAAATACACAAAACATCACTAGCTCAATGCTTGCTGATGAAAGGCCTACACCATGGTTTAGGCAAAACTCTATTGCCATCACCAGTATGACATTACTGTGTTTATTACTGATTTTACTTTATTGGCTTACTAACACTGATGAAGTTGAACCTAAGCAAGTGGTCATTTTAAAGCCCACACTGAATGAAAGCTCTGACATTGCCCCTATGCAGCAAGACTTAGTGGTGTCAGCGGTAGAAGATGCTTTAAGGCAAGCGGTGATAAATACCAAAGATATGTATTTAATTTCGCAGCGCGAAGTCAAAGCAATTACCAAAGAATACCCTGACGATTTACAAAAGCTGAGGCAAGCAACCGGTGCTTCTGACATTATTTCAACTGAACTTGAATGTGACAATAACCGCTGTAAAGTCGGCTTTTCACGCTTGGTAGCTAAAACTAAAGACAGTGACAAATTAACGGTTAAATCAGAGAAGAATTGGCTAGCACCGATAGATAAATTTAATGCTATTTTCAGCACCAGCCAAACGCAATTTGCTTCACTGTTTCCCGAACATGATGAAGTCAATCAGTCGGGCTTAGTGCAAAAACCGATTAAGGAAGAAGATTACCGAGAATATATTGCACTTTATAATGAGATTAAAGGGCAAGGTAAATACACTGAAGAAAGCCTGACTCAACTAGAAGCCTTATTAACTCGATCACCATACTTATATGCTGCTTATGGCCTCTATCGAGATGCAGCCTCTAATTTATACTCTGATACTAGAGATAAGACTCACCTTACTAAACTAGAGTCAATTTTACAAAACTCACCACCGGAATACAGGTACAGTGTATACCATGCTATAGATAGCTTTTGGCTGGCTTATAAAATAAAAAACCTTGTTGATGCACAGCATCAAATAGTTGAAGCAAAAAATAGAGGGGCTACTGATTTCGTTTTAAATGACTTAAACGCTATTTTATTTTTTTCTAAGGGGCAATACCAAAAAGCAGCAGATACATTTCGTGATTCAATCACTTTAAGATCTAGCACAGCATTACTTTACAACTTAGCTTTTAGCTATTGGCGAATGGGTGATTTAATAAAAGCTGAAAAAGCATTAAATAGAATGGTAGAAATTGTACCAGATAATTATAAAGCCAAACGCTTACAAGCTAATATTTGGTTGTTGCAAGGAAAATTAGGTTTAGCTATATCATCTTTTGAAAAAATCGTCGTAAGTAGCGATAACGGCAGGGATTTAACCAATTTAAGTCTAGCTTACGGTTTAAATAAGCAATATGAAAAATCATATGAATATGCTCAAAAAGCATTAGATAAAAATCCCAAGCACCCTTTTAATATATTAAATTTGGCTGATATTGAAATGATATTAGGTAAAAAAATGACAGCCTACTCTCATTATCAGTTAGTTGTTGAAGTTTTAGCTGAAAAACAAGAAATAAAACATTTGTTAGGTTTAGCGCAAGCTTATGCGCAATTAAATCAAGCTAGCTTAGCCATCGATGCATTAAATAAAGCTCAAGCTTTAGCTCCCGATAATGGAGAAGTCTCTTATACTTCAGCTATAGTCTATAGCTTATTGAAAGAGAGTACTTCAGCTATTCACCACACTAAAACCTGTCTCTTATACACATCTGACGCTGCCGACGATCTACTCTGTGTAG
>CAJXPG010000045.1 GCA_913057925.1 uncultured Colwellia sp.
TCTACACAGAGTAGATCGTCGGCAGCGTCAGATGTGTATAAGAGACAGCTCCCTGCCTTGCTGCGCCAACTCCCCCTGTGAATGTTCAAGAACAAGTTGCGTCGGAAACGTCATTAGAACAACTAAATAAAATGGCGCTTGAACTGAAATATTATGATGAAGTATTAACATCTTCAGTACTAAGTTATGTCTTTTCGGGAGATAAAAAATGGTTAAATCGATACCATGAATATGAACCCAAGTTGACTCGTCTAATTGATGTCTTGTTATCCCAAAAAATTGATGATGTCGCGTTAATTCATCAATTACATAAAGTGAATGATTTGCTGATTGCTATAGAAGTAAAAGCAATTAAAGCCTCTAGCTTGGGTGATCGAAAAGCCGCTATGATGATGATAAATAGCGATGAATATCATCAAAAAAAAACTGAATTCATGTCAATTTTGAAGCGCTATATTAGTCACTTAGAAGAAAAGGAAAAATTACATAATGCGCAATTATCCCAAAAGAATGAGCTTGAGCTAAAGCTAAGCCGAGACGAGAAAAACTGGCTCACTGAAAACAAAGTACGAATAGGCATTGAGCATTGGCCGCCTATTTTATTCATGCAAGACGAAAATACTCCTGGAGGGTTATCAGGGGAAATATTCCGTCAGATTATTGATAAAACAGGTATACAAGTAGAGTATGTTCAAGGAAGCTGGGATGAACTACTAAGCCAATTTAAACAAAAAAAAATAGATGTATTACCCGATGCCTATTATTTTAAGGAGCGTGAAAAGTTTGGCTACTTTTCTACGCCTTACTTTATGGTCAGAGAATTATTTTACGTAAAAGGCAGTAATACTCGTTTTCAGCGTAACGCAGATTTATCCCAAGCAACCATTGCGATATCAGCAGGTTATACCACCATTGACAAGATTAAAAGCGTATTCCCAGATATAAAAGTCATCGAAACATCGGGCATCCAAGAGTCTGTCGAGCTTGTTATCAAAGGTAAAGCAAACGCTCTATTAGATGCACAAATTGTTGTCGACGATTGGCTTGTTCAAAACAATATTCAAGGTCTGAAAGTGATAGATGAAGATCTTGTCTTTCCTCCCTCTTTACATATATACACCACAAAAAATAAAAAGATACTGCACACTATTCTGCAAAAGGGACTAAATTCGATTAAAGCTAGTGATTTAATGAATTTAAATAACGACTGGCTGACATCCAGAAATAAGGCCTCTGAAAAAAATAACGCTGAATTTGAAATTAATTACCTTATTTGGTTAGCCGTTGGCGCGATTGTTTTATTATTAGTATTGGCCAGTTTTGTCAGCACATTGATCCTTAAAACCAGTGAAGAAAAGTTAATTTCAACATTTAGTTCTGTTAGGTTTAGAAATCGAGTGACCTTTGGCTTGATTGCTTTTTCAACTCTCTTAATCATTATTGCTTCCTTAGTGACGGATTATGCAAAAAAACAGCAATTTGAAGCATTAAAATATAATTTAGACACTCTATTAGAAACCACCCACCAAAGACTTGAAGGTTGGGTTGATTTCGAACTAAATATCCTGAATCAAATAGGAAAAAACAAAGAATTAGTGAACTTAGTGGAAAAGCTATTAGTTGTGCCTGCCACAGCTGAAAAGCTAAAGAAAACAGCACTGCAATCTCAAGTAAGACAATTTTTCAATTCTCGTCAAGGAGAGTTTGGCAACATTGGCTATTTCATTATTTCTCCTAATAACATCAGCATATCTTCGAAAAGAGATAGTAATTTGGGTATTGAAAATCTTATTCATAAATCTCATCCAGCGTTACTTGATAATGCCTTTAAAGGGCAAAGTGTTTTTATTCCACCTATCCGTTCAGATGTATTCCTAAAAGACCAGTTAACCCAAAGTAATGAACTCAAACCGCCGACGATGTTTTTTATTTCACCAATATATAACGATAACAATAAAGTTATTGCGCTCTTAGCAAAAAGGGTTAATTTTGAAGGCGTATTTTCCACCATTCTATCTGCAGGTTTTATTGGTAAAAGTGGCGAAACTTATGCCATTGATAAAGCAGGTACTTTACTCTCAAATGTTCGTTTTGCTAACGAGTTACGTGAAATAGGTTTATTGAATGACAAAAACCGAGCTTCGCTAAATATGAGGATTGCCGACCCCGGAGAGAATTTATTAAAGCGTCAGGGGAAAACTAAGGCCAGTCCTGATTGGCCCCTCACATTAATGGCAAGCCAAATTTCTGCAGGTAAAACGGGACAAAACTTAGAGGGGTATCGTGATTATCGCGGCGTTCAAGTTATAGGCACTTGGCTATGGGATGACTCGCTTAAAATGGGGCTAGCAGCTGAAGTAGATGTAGCTGAATCATTGCAACTTCTAAATACCTTTAAATACACTGTTTGGTCCATATTATTGGTCGCATTGTTACTTGTTTTTGGTGGAACTTTATTCACCTTAAAAGTGGGCACAAGAGCAACTAAGGCACTTGCGCGCTCACATAACGAGTTAGAAGCGCTAGTTAATGAACGCACTGAAGCGCTTAACATCAATATGCAAAGAACACGTACCATTATTGATAATGCTTCGGACGGTATCCTTGTTATTAATGAGGAGGGTTTGATACAAGAGTTCAGCCCTGCTTGTGAGACTATATTTGGTTATCGTGCCAATGAAGTTTTACAAGAAAATATTGAGCTAATAGTTAATCAAGCTTTTCACATACAATACATGGAAAGTAAGCGGTCTGCTGTGGTAACAAAAACTTCATTTGAAATGACTGGCTGCAAGAAAAATAAAGAGTTAATTGATATTGAAGTTGCTGTCGGTGAAGCACGCATTAATAACGAACATATATTTACCGCAATAATAAGAGATACCACCTTGCGAAAAAAAGCTGAGCGAGAGCTTAAAAATGCAAAATTAAAGGCAGAACAAGCAACGCACTCATTAGATGAACAAATGCAACTTCAACAGTTGTTAATAGATTCGGTGCCAATACCTTTATTTTATAAGGATGCTGAAGGTCAATTCTTAGGCTTTAACAAAGCCTATGAAGAAACTTTTGGGATTAATTCAAAGGACTTAATTGGCTTAAAGGTTACCGAGCTTGCTTATTTAACTGAGGAAGACCGTCTTGCTTACCAAGCAGAAGATTTAGAAGTGATCGCTGAACAAACGACTATCAAAAAAGAAGTGAAAATCCCTTTTGTTGATGGAAAACTACACGACACACTTTATTGGGTCTCTGGTTTTAAAGACAGTAAAAACAACCCTGCTGGTCTAGTAGGAAATTTCATTGATATTACCAATGAAAAAGAAAATGCCCGAAGACTTGAAATTGCTGTTAAGTCGGCCGACGAAGCAACACAAGCAAAGAGTGACTTTCTCGCTAATATGAGCCATGAAATTCGTACGCCAATGAATGCGATTATTGGTATGAGTTACTTAGCATTACAAACAACATTAACCCGTAAACAAGCCGATTATATTAATAAAATTCAAAGTTCATCTGAAGCTTTATTGGGTATCATTAATGATATTTTAGACTTTTCAAAAATTGAAGCGGGTAAGCTTGACCTTGAGGCCATCCCTTTTAACCTAAATGATACAATCGACCATTTAGTTCAAATCATATCCCATAAAAGTCAGGAGAAGTCCTTAGAATTACTGGTTGATTTAGACCCTGAATTACCATTAGACCTAGTAGGAGACTCCCTTCGACTAGGGCAAATACTGATTAACCTTGCCAATAACTCAATCAAATTTACCGAGCAAGGTGAGATCGTTATTAAAGCGAAAAAATTAAAACAAGATAGCAAACATGTCTCGGTAGAATTCTCTATTACGGATACAGGTATCGGCATGACTAAAGAACAGTTAAGTCGATTATTTCAATCATTTAGTCAAGCAGACGCCTCAACAACAAGAAAGTATGGTGGCACTGGTTTGGGGTTGACTATCAGTAAAACCCTGACTGAAATGATGCAAGGAGAAATTTGGGTTGAAAGCACACCAAACCAAGGCAGTGTTTTTTACTTTACTGCAACGTTTGGTCTTGCTCCAGAAAACACCTCCATTATCAAAGCATCAACAACAAACTTGACCGACTTACCTGTGCTCATCGTCGATGACAGCTTAGCTGCTCGCGAAATACTTGTTACCCTGTCCGAAAGTTTAGGCTTTAAGCCCGAACCTGTTGCATCTGGAGAGGAAGCACTTGAAAAATTAACCCTTGCAGAAAAAAACAACCACCCATACCAGTTAGTGCTTACTGATTGGAAAATGCCAACTATGGATGGCATTGAATTAGGAGAAGAAATTTTCAAAACCGGCTTTTTAAAATCACCACCTAAGCTTGTTATTGTTACGGCATATGATCGCGATGAAATGCTGAAAAAGGCACAACATATTAATTTATCTAGTTCAATCACAAAACCTGTTAGTGCATCAACCTTGCATAATATTACCTTAAAGGTAATGGGTGAGATACAAAGTAAAGCTAGCGAGCCTCAACAGGGCTTATTAGATACCTCTTACGCTAATAAAATCATAGGAGCAGAAATTTTGTTGGTTGAAGATAATGAAATAAACCAACAAATTGCGGTTGAATTACTTGAAATGGCGGGTCTTAAAGTTACCGTGGCCAATAATGGTGAAATTGCTGTACAAACAGTTGAGAATAAGCAATTTGATGCCGTTTTAATGGATATACAAATGCCTGTTATGGATGGTTATACCGCGACACGAGCCATACGTAAAAATGAAAAGCATACTAATTTACCTATTATCGCCATGACAGCAAATGCCATGAGTGGTGATCGGGAGAAATGTTTAGCCGCTGGGATGAATGACCACATACCTAAACCTATTAACCCGCACGAAGTATATAAAACCTTAGCACAATGGGTTCAGCCGACAGGAAAAGTACTCGGCAAATTAGTAAAAACACCTGAAGAAGTCATTGAAGCGGGATTACCTGATCTGCCTGAATTTGAAGTTGATACCGCCTTAGATAGAATGGCGGGTAATGTTAATGCTTATCGCAAAACCCTAAAAAAAGTTTCAATATCTGAAGCAGATGCCGTGTTACGAATCAGGGAAGCTTTAGCAATAGATGATTTCAACACAGCTGTATTGATAGCACATACATTAAAAGGCGTTTCTGCAACCATAGGTGCGAGTTTCGTAGTACCTTCAGCAGAGAAGCTTGAATTATTGTTTAATGAAAGAATTGAAAAAGGCACTAAACTGATTCCTGAGGAGCTTGAACCTATACTTAAAGCGTGTGAAGAAAAGCTGGCTCAGATGATTGCTACCATTCATGAAGACCAGAAATCTCAACAGACTATTGATGAAATAAAACCCTTTGATAAACACAGTGTCGATGAGTTACTAAAAGAATTAAAAGAACAAATTGATTGTTTTGATAGTAAAGCAAGCGATACTTTTCAGAAAATTATAGCTTTTATCGACCCAGTAAACTTACCTCAAATTACCAGCGAACTTTCTAATACACTTTATTTATATAACTTTGATAATGCTGAAGTAATCCTACCTGTTTTTGAAGAGGAATTATCAGTAACTGTCAATCCATGTGCGAGAAAAAACATTGATAATAAACTCCTCCTTGATAAACTCAATGCCATTGAGGGAAAAATAAGCAATTATGATTCAACGGTTGTTGACAGTGTTGATGAACTGCTGAATTATCAATTCGAGGCATTAGTTTCCCATAATTTAGAAAAAATGAGAGATAGCCTAAGTCAATACGATTTTGATCGCGGCGAAGAGCAGCTAAGTAAAATCAAAGCCCACTTAAAAATATAGTTAAAACCAGGAGATGATTAGCATGATTGATGGATTCAAACAGACCATTTTAGCTGTAGATGATACGTTAGCCAATATTGATGTAGTTAAAGGTGTTCTGGCACAAGACTATTTAGTACAAGCCGCACTCAATGGAAACGTTGCGCTAAAAATTATTGCGAAACATAAACCTGACTTAATTTTACTTGATATTATGATGCCTGATATGGATGGATATGAGGTATGTGAAATATTAAAGTCAAATGAGGAAACAAAGAATATTCCCATTATTTTCTTAACCGCTAAATCTCAAGAAAATGATGAAACCAAAGGGCTTTCTTTAGGTGCTGTGGATTATATAACCAAGCCCATTAGCCCTGCTATTTTAAAAGAACGTGTTAAAAACCACTTAGCTTTGCAAGCATCTAAAGCATTACTTGAGCGACAAAACGAATTGCTCGAAGAGCGTGTTATTGAAAGAACCTCTCAACTTTCAGAGCTGCAAGATGTTGCCATGGTTGCTATGGGGGCCCTTGCAGAATCAAGAGACCCAGAAACCGGTAATCATATTCGAAGAACACAACGTTATGTTAAAGCACTGGCTTTTGAAGTGGCAAAACATGATAAATATAAGGAGGTATTAACCCCAGAAGTTATAACCTCTCTTTATAAGTCAGCACCCTTGCATGATATCGGAAAAGTAGGCGTTGAAGATAAAATACTATTAAAGCCTGGCAAACTAACTGACGCCGAATTTGAAGAAATGAAAAAGCATACCACCTATGGACGTGACGCTATTGCCGCAGCAGAAACATCGATTAATTCTGCCGATAACTTTCTTATTTTCGCCAAAGAAATTGCCTATTCTCACCAAGAGAAATGGGATGGTTCAGGTTATCCAGAAGGCTTATCAGGAGAAAATATACCTTTATCAGCAAGACTGATGGCCGTTGCTGATGTCTATGATGCACTAATTAGTAAGCGCGTTTATAAAGACGCTTTTTCTCATGAGAAAGCGGTCAATATTATAACGGAAGGCAAAGGTAGCCACTTTGAGCCGCTGCTAGTGGATTGTTTTCTTAATATAGCCACCGAGTTTAACAATATTGCTCAAAACTTTGTAGATAAAGAAAATGATATTCAGTAATAGCTAGCACACATTTATTATGGGGCGACCAATAAACGTACTGTTAACGTGGTACCTATCTGCTCATTGGTTGAAAAATCTATATCGCCACCTTGAGTCAAGGCAGACAGCTTCGCCGAATAGGTGCCTAATCCTGTGCCACCTTGCTTACCATGGGTGATAAATTTATCAAAAAAGCGAATTTGAATTTCTTCAGGAATAAGGCCTAGGTTATGAATATGAAAAAATACATTACCCTTGCTTTCCTCAACACTAATATGGACTTCACCTTCTTCTGGAGATGCTTCGATAGCATTGGAAATTAAGTTATTGAACATATTAAATGACAAACGCTGGCTGCCAAGAAATTTAATATGTTTTGGGATACTATATTGAACTAACACATTATATTGCTCACATTTCTCTTTTTGGCTGTACGCGATTTGATTAAAAAGCTCTAGCGCATTAATAGCTGAGTTTTCATGTTGATTACTTTCGCTTTCTAGCTGATGAATTAACATTTGCTGGTTAATCATTTCTTTAATGGTATCGGCTGATTTAATAATTAGATCTACATCCGTTTGTGAATAAGACTGATGTTCCTTTAACACATCAGCAGCTGCTAGAATAACAGCAAGCGGATTTTTTAAGTCATGATGAATGACACGTTCAATATCTTCTTTTAAACGCATGTTCTCAATCATGGTGTCTAATTGTAAAACGATATCTTCTCGCTGCTTTATTTGTTCAATATGGTTACTTATTCTTGCTAAAGTAATCTCTGGATTAATTGGCTTGGTAATATAGTCAACAGCTCCTATCGACAAACCTTTAACAACATCTTTAGTTTGAGAAAGAGCCGAAATAAAAATAATAGGGATATGTTCAGTTAATGGGTTTTCTTTTAATTGTTGGCATACCGTAATACCATTCATTAAAGGCATCATAATATCGAGCAAAATCAAATCGGGTAGTTTTTCTTGTGAGCAAATCTCTAGTGCTTTTTGTCCCGATAAACAGGCTTGTAGGTTATATTTATCTTTCAGTAACTCAGTGAGTACTGTGATATTACTGGGCTCATCATCCACAATTAAAATACTGCGAGTTACATGCTTTATTTTTGTTTGGCTTTTTAACTCATTGTTAATCTTTTTTTCTTTAATGCTAAGGTTAAGTTTACTTTTAGGTGCAGGCGAAGAAAAAGCGCGATTAATTTTTGATTGGAACATACGATTATTAAAGGGTTTAATAATATACTCACTAACCCCTGAATGAACCGCTTGAATGACATCTTCTTGGTTAAGGTTAGCTGTTAACATAATAAACGGGGTGTTAGCATACTGCTCATTTTTTTTTAGCGCTTGCAACAGCTCTAAGCCATTCATTTTGGGCATGTTCCAGTCAGATACAACAATATCAATACTATATTGCTCCATAATGGCTAATGCAGATTGGCCATTATATGCGGTTAATACCTTTTTGAAGCCCATGGCAACAAGCATCCCCTTCATCACTTTCAACATGGGCGGATGATCATCTACGGCAAGCGCAGTTAACGTGGCATACTTATTTTTATGTAAATCTTTTTTATCACTGTCTAGCATAAATCCCCAATTTCACAGGCTATGTGCATAAATATAAACACTAGCATATTGATTTACATTAGTTAATATAATCAGACTATATTCAAGGGATGAAGACTCTCTGAACGGGAGGCGAAAAAGTATTTACATATATCTTAACAAACAGCACTGTTGTGATGTATAGCGTTACTAAAATTAAGCTATTAATTAATAGATAGAATCACTTACCTTTAAGCAACCCAATAGTATGATCGTTAGATAGGGCTACTTCAAAACTTCATATTCAAAGCGAGATTAAAGATAAAATCCAGATCTCGCTATTTTACAGCCATTGCCATTAGCGTTAAAAAAACGCCTGAATACCCGTTTGTGCACGACCTAAAATTAGCGCATGCACATCATGCGTGCCTTCATAAGTATTCACCGCCTCTAAGTTCATCACATGGCGAATTATATGAAACTCATCACTAATACCGTTACCGCCATGCATATCGCGCGCTTGTCTGGCAATGTCTAATGCTTTGCCACAAGAATTACGCTTAATCAGTGAAATAGTCTCTGGAGCTAAGTTACCAGCATCCATTAAACGACCCACTTGCAGGCAAGCTAATAAGCCGGTACTTATCTCCGTTTGCATATCAGCCAATTTCTTCTGAATCAGTTGGGTCGCCGCCAACGGTTTACCAAATTGCTCTCGGTCTAAAGTGTACTGTCGTGCGCCATGCCAGCAAAACTCTGCCGCGCCTAGTGACCCCCATGCAATGCCATAACGTGCTTTGTTCAAGCAGCCAAATGGCCCAGATAATCCACTGGCATTGGGTAACATGTTCTCTGCTGGAACAAAGACATTATCCATCACTATTTCACCAGTAATTGACGCACGCAGTGAAAACTTGCCTTCAATTTTAGGTGCAGATAAACCTGCCATGCCTTTTTCAAGAATAAAGCCTTTGATAACACCTTCCAGTTTGGCCCAAACAATAAAAACATCAGCAACGGGCGAGTTGGTAATCCACATCTTTGAACCTGATAATCGATAACCGCCTTCAACGGCTGTGGCTTTTGTTGCCATACTTGCAGGGTCTGAACCAGAGTTAGGCTCAGTTAAACCAAAGCAACCAATGTATTCACCGCTCGCTAACTTGGGTAAGTACTTCATTTTTTGCGCTTCACTGCCATAGGCATGTATAGGATGCATCACTAAAGAGGACTGGACACTCATTGCACTGCGATACCCACTATCAACACGCTCGACTTCACGCGCAACTAAACCATAGCTAACGTAATTAATGCCCGCACAACCATATTTTTCTTCGATAGTTGCACCTAATAAGCCAAGCTCACCTAGCTCTTTCATAATATTAATGTCAAATTCTTCATTTCGATTGGCTAGCAAAATACGCGGCATCAGTTTTTCTTGGCAATACTGATGTGCGCTATCGCGAATTAAACGCTCTTCTTCTGTTAATAATGAGTCGAGTAACAAGGGATCTTGCCAGTTGAAATGAACTTTCTTGCTTTTACTATTATTTACTTTTGACATCAACGTCACCTGAAGTTTCTTTTGAGCGGAATAGATGTGAAATAGTAATCAAAAGCTTTCACAAGTCAATGCAAAGCACCTAGCTATATGCGCTAGATTAAGAAAAATCAGTAAATTTAATTTCGGTTGAGGTGTACTTACACTTTCTGACAGTTTTTCGACATTTGGGTTACTGTTTTATACACCTGAGCGAGGCAAAATGAATGTCATATAACAACAAATAACTTGTGTAACACTGACAGGAATATTGATAGGGAAGTCCACGAATGAAATTCATCGCAAATACTCACATCACAAACTCACTGATAATATTGAGCCTCGCCATGCCAATGGATGCACTGGCGGCTAGTGAAAAAGAGGATGAAAACGCAGAAAAACCAAGTAAAACAAAAGATGTCGAAGTGATTGAAGTTGTCTCAAAACGCAATCAAGCCAACACTGAAATGACAGAGCAAACCGAGCAATTAATGAGTGTTGCGGGTATTGGTAATGATCCCTTAAGTGCGGTTTATAGCTTACCGGGTATTGTTTATGCTGGAGGTGACACAGGCTCACCAGCAGTACGTGGTTCCTCCCCTGACGATAACGCATTTTATATTGACGATATGCCTGTCGGGTATATTTTTCATTTATTTGGCGACAGTATTTTCAATGAAAACCTGATCCAAGACTTTAGCTTACACCCCGCAGCGTTTGGTAGTGAATATGGTAATGCTACCGGCGGTGTATTTGATGTGCGCTTAAGAGATCCGCGTCAGCAAGATATAGCGACCACCATAGATTTGAGTATGCTTAAAAGTGGCCTTATGGTTGAAGGCGAAACCTTTGAAGATCAAGCCTTCTATGTTTCTTATCGTCGTAGTCAAATTCATCTATTTTTACCCGAAGGTACTGAAGAAGACGGCTATACGGTCTTTAAAGCACCGGTTAGTGAAGATTACCAAGGTAAATATCAGTGGTTAATTGGCGATGCCCATAAACTGACCTTAAGCGCTTCTGGAGCAAGTGATACTGGCGGCATTAATATTTCTGAAAACTCTGAAAGTGGTAAGTTAGACCCTGACAGTATCGGGGATTTCAAAATAACCACCAAATTTGATAGTCAAAACCTCTCTTGGCAATACTATGGTGACGAACAAAAAATCATGCAACTCGTCGCTGGGCACACAGTAAATAACAACAAGCAAATTTATGGACAAGGTCAATTTATTGAATATGAGGAAGAGGTTTACCACCTACGTTTTTCATCACAAATTACCTGGCTTGATCACCATAAATTAGGCTTTGGGCTTGATTACAGCAAAAGCGATGTCGATTATAGTTTTGATATTATTCCTTACTATTGCACAGAGAATGATGCCGACTGCGATAAAAACAAAGGGGATAGAATTCAAGACGTCGCCAACCTCGTTGATGAAAACATTGCCGTATATATGCATGATATTTGGCAATTAAATAACAGTTGGCAGTTAACTATGGGTTTAAGGGCTGAACGCAATGATTATACCGAACAAGAATTTATTCACCCTCGATTCGCGTTAGATTGGTTTGCTACTGATGCACTCACCGTTAAAGCAAAAGCAGGTACCTATAGTCGCTTCCCTGACGTAGACACGGCATTGAAAAAACTTGGCAACCCAAAAATTAAGTCGCCCCAAGCAACACATTACTCTTTAGGCTTTGAATATAATATTAGTAGTTTATGGTTTACCTCGGTTGATGTTTATCATAAAGCACTCACTGAATTACCCCGTTCAATAGATGAAAACACACCTGAGAGCGATTGGGAGTCTAATTATACTGATGATACTTCAGGCGATGCCCAGGGTGTTGAGTGGCTGGTGAGACGCGAGCGCGAAGACGGCTGGTTTGGTTGGGCTTCCTTAAGCTGGTCACAGAGTCAGCGAACCGATGACTTAACCAACATAACCAGTGATTATTACCTAGACACTCCTTTGGTTGCTAACGTTGTGGCTAATTATCAACTTAACGAACATTGGGACTTTGGCCTACGTTTTACGTTACGAAGTGGTGCAAAATATACCCCTATTATCGGATTACGTGAAAATCCTGATTATCAAGATCACTTCTTACCTGAGTATGGTGAGTTAAACTCAAAAACATTACCTGTTTATCATCGATTAGACTTAGAAGCGAACTACAAAACAACTTACTGGGGCTACGATGCTCAGTGGACCATGGCTGTGATCAACGCCATGGCGCAAAAGAACATTTCGGGTTACTACTATGAGCCATCAGATAACGATAGCCTAACCGAGTACAACATTTCTGGCGAAGAAGACATAGGCGTGTTCCCTTACATAGGGCTTAAGATGACTTTTTAATCTAGCATGAGCAAAGTGGCTAGCTATTAGAAGAGGTTTTTGATCTATTTTGCTTACACTTTTTAAACAATATATTTGCAGCGCTAATCGCAAGAAAGATTTACATCGTGATAACATAAGGTTACTTATTGTAAATTCTGCTTGTGTTTAGCCATGCTACTAAAAAAAATTCAGTCGACTTTTCCTATAAAAGCGCTAGTCACTTGGCTATTTATCTCAAACGCTCTACTGTTCAGTGCCATAGGAGCTGCTGAAGAGGCAAGCTTTCACCAAGAAGTTAGCGAGAATAAACCGGTAGTAAAAGATGATTTTGAATGGCAAATCATTCTGGATTTTTCATTTGTTTATGACCCCAAAATCATAGCAGGCATAGAGCAAGATGAAGTTTTGCATTACTTTATGCCCGGTTTATTGGTTGATATCTCGTATAAAGGCTTTTTTTTACAAAGTAACCAAAGACGCTCAAGCGCTTTACTTGGTGGCACTGAATTTGGTTATCAATTACTGGTTGAAGATGACTGGCAAATTGATCTTATTGCTAAAGCCTATATGCAAGGCTTTGACTCAGAGTCACTGATTGAGTACGGCGGTGGTGATGAAGAGCTTATTTCAGGGTTAAGAGAGCGAAACTCAACCCTTGGCTTAGCCGTTCGCTACTCAAAATATTTTGAAAATGCTTTATTAACCTTAGATGTAGCGGCTGCAACACCAGGTGATGATGCATTTGATAAGAATGTTAACGGTATCATTATTGATAGCTTTTATAGCTATTTAATCGCTTATCGAAATTGGGATATATATTTAGGCACAGGATTAACATACTTCAGCCAAGACATTGTTGATTATTATATTGGGGTTAGTTCAGCTGAGAGCAGCGATGCTAGACCTGAACATACCGCAAATGGTGGGTTTAGAGGCCAGTTAGATATTTATGCTCAACACCCAATATCCACAAGCTGGACTTTTAATACAGGTGTTACTCATAGCTTTTTTTCAAACTCAGTAAAAGAAAGCCCTTTAGTTGATACCAATCAAGCGACACAAGTGATGATTGGAGTGCAATATGTATTCTAACGTCGTCAAGGGAGTCGCTACGTTACGAGCGTTATTATTATTTGGCTTGCTAATAATGACACAGGCAAGTGCAAACGAAACGCAAGGTTTGCAAGCGACAGAAGCAGTGTTTACCGCACTACCTGAGCAATGCGTAACACTAAGACAAGGACGCGCATGCTTTGCAACAGTTGAGCTGCAGTGGCAATCAGCTTCCAAGTATAATTTTTGTTTATATCAAGAAGGCAAGAAGAAGCAATTAGGTTGTTGGCAAGATAATAACCACATTCAAATTAAAGTCGAATTTGAGTCAAATAAGAGTGTGAAATACCAATTACGTACGTTAACGGATGATAAAGTCCTAGCTGAAACTCAAGTAGAAGTGAGTTGGCAACATAAAAACACCTCACGCA
Organism: uncultured Colwellia sp.; assembly: GCA_913057925.1. Lineage (GTDB taxonomy): Bacteria > Pseudomonadota > Gammaproteobacteria > Enterobacterales > Alteromonadaceae > Colwellia. The sequence continues at coordinate 13,877 of CAJXPG010000045.1, forward strand.
AACGCCGTTGGCGTTTATTTTAACAAGCCCTAAACAGAAGTAGGAATCGCTGACATGCACAATATTCTATTAGTTGAAGATGATATCAGTCTTGCCAATTGGGTCTGTGAATACTTAACTGAGCAAGAGTTTAACGTTGTACACGTTGCCCGCGGAGACTTGGTACTTGCTGAAATAGAAAAAGATAACACTGACATAGTACTTTTAGATGTCATGTTACCTGGGCTAAACGGTATTGAAGTGTGTCGCTTAATTCGACAACGTACTGAAAGTAAACAGCTGCCTATCATAATGTTAACAGCTCGCGCCGATGAGTTTGACGAAGTTATTGGTTTAGAAGCGGGTGCTGATGATTATGTAATTAAACCTGTGCGCCCACGCGCGCTATTAGCGAGAATTAACCGCCAACTCAGTCATAGCGATGCAATAGGAGAAAATCAGCAAGCTAATTTACTTGAATTTGGTCAACTATCTATTAACCAAGAAGCTAAACGAGTGGTTTATCAAGGTAAAGAATTAGAGCTATCGACCAGCCTTTTTTCCTTCCTGACTTATTTAGCGCAAAATGCAGGTTGTGTTGTTGATAGAGACTCCGTGTTTAAAGCGCTTAAAAACCGTGAGTATGATGGCCAAGATAGACGTTTTGATGTGATGCTGTCAACGTTACGTAAATTGTTTAATGATGATCCGCAAAAGCCGCAAAAATTTAAAACGGTTTGGGGAAAGGGCTACTTATTTGTCGGTGATGCTTGGCAAGAAAAGTCATGTGACGGTATTGATAGCTAATTATGCGTGGCCTTTATATTAGTATTATTGTTACCGTACTTGGCTCGTTATTTTTTATCGGTTGGGGCTTAGATGAACTGGTCGAATATTCTACCCAAGATAAAGTAACAGAAACACAAGCCACAACAGTATATCGACACTTGCTAGACGGCCTTAGTAGTGAGTTAAGTTTACTACCAGCAAAAGAATTAACGGCTAAAGTTGCTCAATTTCAACAGCATTATCAAATGAAGGTAAGCCTCGCTTCCAGTAAAAAAATTGCTCTACCTGAAAGTCTTAAGGCGCAATTATCTCAGCAAGGGGGCTTACTACTTGCTTCCAGCAACAATCAATACTTACTCAAACGTATAAGCAATCACCCTGATTTTCTTCTGCGCCTAGCACTTCCTATTGAAAAGCAAGATGATAATTCGTTCAACTTTCTTCTTACCTTGATACTCTACATCAGTATTTGTGGCATGTTGATTTTATGGCTATTGCCTTTAACAAGGCGCTTATATTTACTGAACGGCGCTGCGGCTAAAATTGGCTCAGGACAACTTGATGCACGTATAACGCCAAGTCGTCTTTCGTATATCAAAATATTGGAACAAAGCTTTAACGCTATGGCTAGCCAAATCGAAAAGCTAGTTGCGGATAATAAAATCTTAGCCAGAAGTTTATCCCATGACATAAGAACGCCAATGTCCTGCTTACGCTTTGGTGTTGAAGCGGCCTTAGATACAAAGTCGCTGGAGAAAAAAGATAACTATCTTGCTCGAATGGACAGTGAGTTGACACGCATGGAGGAAATGACCAGTACTTTTCTTGATTATGCCTCGATGGAACGCCAAGCATTAAACCTTAAAAAGCAAACAATCAATATTGCCGACTTAGTGACTTCTGCTATCAACGATTGTCAAACATTAGCTGAGCATAAAAATATCAATGTTGAGCTGACAAAGAGCGATACCATATTATTCAATCTAGATTACCATTGGTGTTATCGAGCTTTAACAAACTTAATTAGCAATGCAATTGGATATGCCAACCAGTGTGTTTTACTGACGATAAAAGATACCGGCTCAGCAATGATAATCACCATTGAAGATGATGGCAGTGGTATTGATAGTGATAAGTTAGCCATCATATTTAATCCCTTCGTTAAACTTGATGCCGATAGGTCTCGTGAGCAAGGGCACTTTGGCTTAGGTTTAGCGATTTGTAAAAAAGTCATGGACTGGCATCAAGGTTCAATTAAGGCAAGTAGAAGTAAATCACTAGCAGGTGCCAGATTTACCCTTACGTTTCCTAAATAACACAGGCTTAACCTGTTTGTGCATAAACAAGAACCAACATCTGGACAACCAGTGTCAATATATCTAGCCAGTTGCTTAAAGTTATCTTTGTAATCATTAGTAACCCCTTATTATTTTGACAAGGAAATCATATACAATCGAAAGTTCATTATTAGCATAAGGGAAAGCTCTATGAGCCAAGATCGTCGACAGTTTCTTAAATCATTTGCCGCGGTAACCGCCACTGGCGTTGCCAGTAGTGTATTGACCGGTTGTGCCACGGCAAATAATGCCAAACAGTACTCACCCATTGCCCAAGGTAAATCAGTGATGGGCCTTGTTGTCCCTAAAATGGATGTTGTCCGTATTGGCTTTATTGGTGTTGGCGAAAGAGGCTCTGGTCATGTAAAACACTATTGCCATATTGACGGTGTAGAAATTAAGGCAATATGTGATACCAACGAGCGCGTATTAAATGAGTCTATTGCCACTGTTGTTAATAAAGGCTTTACTAAACCAAGTACATACTCAGGCTCTGAGTTAGCATACAAAAAAATGCTTGAACGTGATGATATCGATATTGTCATCATCTCAACGCCTTGGCGATGGCACACACCTATGTGCGTTGACACCATGGAAAGTGGTAAACACGCTTTTGTTGAAGTTCCCGCAGCAACCACAGTAGAAGAGTGTTGGCAGCTAGTAGATACTGCTGAGCGCACTCAGAAGAATTGCATGATGATGGAAAACGTCTGCTATGGTCGTGATGAATTGATGGTGTTAAACATGGTTCGCCAAGGGCTCTTTGGTGATTTATTACACGGTGAAGCCGCCTATATTCATGAACTACGTTGGCAAATGAAAGAAATCACCGAAAAAACGGGTTCTTGGCGTACGGCTTGGCATGCTAAAACTAATGGCAATTTATACCCAACTCATGGGCTTGGACCCGTTGCTCAGTATATGAATATTAACCGTGGTGACAGGCTTGATTATCTTACCTCAACTAGCTCACCAGCCTTAGGCCGACAAGCATATGCTGCAAGGGAATTTGCCCCTGAGCATCAACGTAACCAGCTAAACTATATTGCCGGTGATATGAATACCAGCATCATTAAAACGGTTAAAGGGCGAACCATAATGCTGCAACATGATACCACTAGCCCTCGCCCATACTCACGCCATAATTATATCCAAGGCACTAATGGCACTTTCGCAGGTTTTCCAAATAGAATAGCCTTAGAAAATGTCCCTAGTAGCATTGCTTCATTATACCAAGAGCAGCACGAGCAAGCTGTAAAACAGTGGCATGCTGATGGTCAGCAAGGGAGAAAACCTAGAGCCGTGAACTTCCATCGTTGGGATCGTGACATGAGCAAATGGCAACAAAGTTACGATCACCCTCTTTGGCTACAAATGGGCGCTGAAGCTGAGCGTAATGGTGGTCACGGCGGTATGGACTTCTTAATGCTATGGCGTATGGTGTATTGTTTACGTAATGGTCAGCCATTAGATCAAGATGTTTACGATGCCGCAGCATGGTCGGTTATCACCCCCCTGAGTGCAGACTCAGTAGCAGATCGTAGTAACTCTAAAGATATCCCTGACTTTACTCGCGGTATATGGCAGCAAGCTAAACCATTAGGTATCGTCAGCTAAATGAGTAACTTAGTCATTTTAGCTGCCGGCCTTGGCTCTCGTTTTGGTGGTAATAAACAGCTAGCCGAATTTGGTCATCAGCAGTTAACGCTGATGGAATATAATTTGCTCAACGCAGTTGCCGCAGGCTTTACCCGCGTGATTTTTATTATTCGCCCTGAGCTTGAGTCTCAGCTAAAACGACAGGTTATAGTACGTTTACCCAAACAACTCAGCTATAGCATTGCTTTTCAAACGTTGAAAGACCTGCCAAAAGGCTGTTCATTACCTAGCCAACGTAGCAAACCTTTGGGAACAGCCCATGCACTATGGTGTTGTCAGCATTTATTGAATGATAGCTTCGCGGTGATCAATGCCGATGACTTCTATGGCAAGCAAGCGTTTAGTTTGTTGCTACAACAAGCAAAGCTCACGCCTGAGCATTATTTAATGGTGGCTTATCAGCTGAAAAATACTCTATCAGAATTCGGTGGCGTTAATAGAGGCTTATGCCAGTTAGATAGCCAGCATCATCTAACTCATATTGAAGAATGTGAACAAATCACAACAAATGATGAAGGCATCACAGGGATACTTAGCACAACACAAACGACGATAAACTTATCTGAAAACCAATTAATATCAATGAACTGTTGGTTTTTCACCCCTGCTATTTTTTCAATATTAGAACAATCTATTACCACTTTATTAAGGGCGACAAAAAAAGCGCCAACAACGCAAGAGTCGGTTAATTTAACGGCGGAATGTTACTTACCAAATGTTGTTATGGCCCAAATCCAGCAACAAGCAGTGGTGGTAAAAGTACTTTCTACCACTGATTCGTGGTTTGGGCTGACCTACTCACAAGATAGCCATCAGGTTACAGAAAAAATTACTGCACTATTCACCAAAAAATAGTAAAGTGTTGCGCTAATTTGTCATACAATCAGTTGTCAGGCACTCTTGCCGACATTAGGGTATTAGCATAAGCAGGCTAGTAAATATTTACTAGAATAATCACATTGCTAACAAGCTGTAACTAAAATAAGTAATAAAAGCAATGGATAACAAGAAAGCCTCACTACACAAAGATATTGATACCGTGCTCAACAACTATCACTTTGACTTTTCAAAAACTGAAATAGAAGTTTTAGGTAATGGTCATATAAACAACACCTACAAATTAACCACCCCTGAAGCTGAGTTTGTTTTACAACAAATTAACCACGATATATTCCCAAAAACTGTCGAGTTAAGTGGTAACGCACAAAAAATTAATACCCACTTGCTTAAGCAACAGCAACAAGGCAATTACCCGCTTTCTGTACCCCAGCAAATACTGACAAAATCAGGGGAAACCTGCATAAAAGTTGGGGCTAACTATTGGCGCTTAATGGAGTTCATTAGCAACTCTTATACCCTTGAAGAAGTAAAGTCACCTGAGCAAGCTGGGCTTGTTGCAACGGCCTTTGCAAATTTCAGTTGTGCGTTGAGTGATTTTCCTGCAAAAGACATCGCTGTCATTATTGAAGATTTTCATGAAATTGGCTTTAGAATGCGTCAACTCAGAGAAGCTGTTGCAGATGATAACTGCAACAGACTAAGCGCTTGTCAAGATTTGGTGGATTTTTGCTTTGCTCAACAAGGCTTTATTGAGCATGTTGTTGATATAAGTAAAAAATTACCACTACATGTTACCCATAATGATACCAAAATAAATAACCTACTTTTCACAAACGGTGACACACCTTGTGCGGTAATAGATTTAGATACCTGTATGCCTGGGTTATTAATGCATGACTTTGGTGATATGGTGCGAACATGCTGCTCTAACCTCGCTGAAGATGATACCAGTTCAGAGAAGATGGTGCTGAAACTTGATATTTTCGAAGCTTTAATTACCAATTATCAAAATGCTTTCGCAGATAAGATGACAGCATTAGAAAAAGACAGTTTGATTGTCGGTGCTAAGCTACTGCCTTTTATTATTGGTACACGTTTCTTAACCGATCACCTCAATGGCGATAACTACTTCCATGTTAGCCGAGAAAACCACAATTTAGACCGCGCTAAAAGTCAAATTCAACTGTTTACATTAGTCTGTGAAGCTGAGCCCACTTTAGTTGCATTAGCAAAATAATGACTTTGTAAACAAACACTTGTTAACATTGAGTCTGTGCGGTTAAGGCTAAAATATTCTCCTGCGCATCAACTAGCTGCTGACTAACTAATTTATGATGCTTTATTGCCTGTTCAAGGGCAATAAAGTACATAGCATTATCTTGCTCTGCCACCATAATATTGCTTTTACCATCCATGATGGCTTGAATTGCCGCAACCCCCATCTTAGTCGCTAAAATTCTATCTTTAGCAATGGGCGAACCGCCTCGCTGAATATGCCCTAAAATACATGGAGTACAATCAATATCTGCTTGCAACTTTAGTTGTTTGGCGAGTTCCATCGCCCCACCGGGCCACAAATTTTCGGCCATCACAATGATATAGCTTGAGTGACGCGCCTCCTTTGCTTCATTAATCTGAGCCGCAAGCTGCTGTAATTCTTGTGTTGGGTTTTCACTGGAGAAATTCTCAAACGATAATACCTGCTCTGCTGCACAAGCGATACCGACATTAAAAGTGATATGGCCACTATGACGCCCCATCAACTCAACTAAAAAAACGCGCTCAAATGCATCTGCTGTATCACGAATTTTATCTATTGCTTCTATACCCGTATTTACCGCAGTAGCAAACCCTATGGTGTAATCAGTGCCATCCACATCATTATCAATTGTCCCAGGTACACCAATGAGTTGACCAGACCAAAACGTTTTAAGTGCCAGTAGACCACTAAAAGAACCATCGCCACCAATAACAATCAAGGCATCAATATTATGCTCTTTTAATGTCTGTGCCGCTAATGCAACACCACGCTCCTCATGCATCAATTGACAGCGAGCGCTCTTTAAAATAGTGCCGCCTCGTTGAATAATACTGCTGACATCAAGCAGTGTTAATGGCTTTGCCATCTTGATGTATTCTTCACATACCAAGCCATTGTAGCCGTGATAGAAACCTATCACTTCAATATGGTAGTGATGTGCCGCCAATACGATTGACCTTATTGCGGCATTCATTCCCGGAGCATCACCACCACTGGTTAGCACTGCAATACGTTTAATTGTCATAAATTTCTTTGGGCCTGATTAATTGATATGTTTGAATGCCAGAAGCTATTTAGCCTCAGTTCGGGTTATAAGATAAACTAACAAATTGAAATTGTTAGACCTGTGCTTATAGTAACTTACTTTCTTGATAGTCTTTCTTAACTAAAGGCAAATTCATTAAGCAAAGTTATTCTACGGTTTGTAAATTGAAAGTAGTGCTGAAGTTACAGGATAACTTTGGCACGGCTTAGCTTGCCGCACAGCGGTGAAGTATTATCCCGAGCTGAGGTTATTTAATCAATGATACGATAAATTTCCCACTTAGGTGTCCCCGAAACAACAAAAGGCTCAAGGTTTTTACTCCACTGCTTATGAGCATCTATATCACCAAGCTTTTGCCAAGCATCATTTAGTTCTGTTAAATTTTCAACCGTCACTTCTGAGATTATACTGGACTCTAAGGCACCGACAGAGCCCACTAATATTCTGGAATTCTCTTTTGTCCAACCAATTTGAGCGCCAACTTCTTCAAACCATTTGGTTAATGAATCAACCACTTCAGGTTTGTGACCAAACTTAGCATCAATGCACCATCTTGCAACCATCATAATCATGTCTCCATGTAAATGAAAAACATCGCGCAAACTCTTGAATCAAGACAGCTAGCAGCGCGTACCTTACGTAAAGTAAGTATGATAGAAAATACTAGATTTGCCACCGATAAACATTAGGGGCTGTTCATCTTTCGCGGTTAAATTTTGTTCGGCTATTTATAACGAAAGCAAAGTACTTTAATTGCGGTGAGTAGTCTTTAGCCTAGTCATTCTAAGCAAATACTGCTCAACAAAAAGTAAAGCACTTTTAGCCGAATCCTCCGGACAGCGTTTGTTGGACATTTTTACGGCGTCATCGCCTTTGCTTAGATTTTTTATACCAGCGAATTAACTCTTTTTGATCGGCTGGTGGCTCTTCACCATCAGCGATTTTACTCATGGCTTGCTCAGCAAGTATCTGTTCAGCTTTGTTTTCTATTTTCTCTAACATCTGAAAAAAAAGCGCTTGTTCATTATCATCAAGCACATTTTCAAGTTCAGTTGCTCTTTTATTCATCGCTTCTGTGACTTGTTGGTAGAGTGTTCTTCCACGCTCATTAAGCACTAAAAACTTAATGTTTCGGCTGTGTTCTGACAGCTGAATATCAATTAACCCCTTATTTTGCAGTGATTTAACAGCACGACTAACATTGTACGAATCTATACGAGATTGATAAGCAATGTCAGCAGCTTTAATCGGCATATATGAGCCAATATTGAGTAATACTCGTATTTCTCTTGGCTCTAAATCGCACAGCTCTCGGATTTTCCAGTCACGATTCAACGCTAATAAATTGCTAACAACCGCAACTCGAAAGGGGAGATGTTTACTTAAATCAAGCTGTGGGCTTATTTCATTAGAAAGCTTGAAAGCTTCTTTGCGGGCTGAGTGACTGATAATACATCCTAATAGTTCTTATTTGCTCAAGATTATTTAACCATAAATAGCCAACGGCGGCTATAGGGTTAAAATGGGGTTAAGTAATAAACGGTTAAAATATAGATGTTGCATTTGCAATATCTATATTTTATATTGAAGGCAGAACGATAATTAACCAACAGGATAATGCACATGCCTTTAGTAAAACCTTTAGCCACTGATGAAAATGAAGAAGTAGCAGAATTAGCCAAGTTTTTTAATGAAACATTGGGTTTTTGCCCAAATAGTGTTTTAACCATGCAACGTCGCCCGGCCATTGCCAAAGCGTTTATAAATTTAAACATGGCTGTCATGGCAAATGAGGGCAAAGTTACTTCAGAGCAAAAACGTTTAATCGGTTATATTACTAGTGCCAACACAGGCTGTAGATACTGTGAAGCTCATACAATTCTTGCTGCAGAGCGATATGGCGGAAGTGATGAACGTTTAGAAAATATTTGGTTATTTAGAGAAAGTGATTTATACAGCGATGCTGAAAAGTCTGCCTTTGAATTTGCCTTAGCAGCATCAAGTGTGCCTAATGCGGTCGATGAAACCATCAGTGCTAATTTACATGAGTATTGGGATGAAGGTGAGATTGTTGAAATCCTAGGTGTGATTTCATTGTTTGGTTATCTAAACCGTTGGAATGATTCAATGGGCACTACGATGGAGTCGGGAGCGGTAGATGCTGGAGAGCGTTTATTAGAAGAAAATTCAACATGGACCCGCGGTAAACACCTTTAATATTCAAGTTAAGTATATTAAATCAGCTATATTAAATCGCCTTGTGTTAATAGGTAAGACACCTATTAACACAAGGCTTCAAAGATTTTGTAAACCAAGGAATACACAAATTTCTTATAGTGTTTTAAATAAAGATATCAATATGCCTTAACAAAACTTATCTTAACTATATTAAATTTTGTACAGAGATACTTCACCGTGATAATAAATAAAACAATCGGTAGCATGCTAATCATTGCAGGCACAACTATAGGTGCTGGTATGCTTGCATTACCTATAGCATCCTCTGGCTTAGGTTTTTCAACAGCCATGATTATACTCTTTATTGCCTGGTGTTTAATGACTTACACCGCATTACTGACCCTAGAGTTACACCAACACGCTCCCCCTAATGCCACGTTAAATACCCTTGCCAAGAATATATTGGGAAAAAAAGGCCAAGTGGTGGCAAATTTCTCAATGATCTTCCTATTTTATGCGCTTTGTGCGGCATATATTGCAGGTGGCGGCGGTCAATTACAAATAATGCTAAGTGAATGGAGTACAACAGAATTGCCATCACAGCTAGGGGCAATTACCTTTTCGCTATTATTTGGCTCGATTATAATTTTAGGTGCCAGTACTGTTGATAAGATTAACCAGGTACTTTTTATCGTTAAAATATTGGTACTAACAACAATGTTTTACATGTTAACGCCCCATGTACAAGCTGAGCACTTACTGAATATTCCCATTGAACAAGGCTTAATTATTTCTGCCATTCCCGTTATTGTTACTTCTTTTGGATTTCATGGCTCTATTCCTTCTATAGTGAAGTATATGGGGTGTGAAGTTCGTTCTTTACGCAAAGTGATGATTGTTGGCGCATCTATGCCACTAGTGATTTACTTACTTTGGCAAATTGTTAGTCAAGGGGTGATAAGCCAACAAAGCTTATACCATAGCCAAGGACTTGATGGATTTATATCAAGCTTATCTTCATTACTGCACAGTGATAGTATTGCTAATACTTTAACTATTTTTGCCAACTTAGCATTAGCGACATCTTTTCTTGGTGTGAGTTTGGGGTTATTTGACTTTTTTAGTGATGTACTTAACAAAAGTGATTCCAATAAAGATCGCTTAATCACTGCCGTGGTTACCTTTGCACCGCCATTAGGTTTTGCTTTATTTTACCCGCAAGGTTTTATTATGGCCCTTGGTTATGCGGCTATTGCGTTAGTTATTTTAGCAATTTTCTTGCCTGTCATTATGGTGTGGAAACAGCGAAATAGTGCTAGTCAAAACAGCGAACATTGTGCTGATGCTCTTTATCAAGTTAAAGGTGGTAACGTCGCATTAATTACCGCAGCAGCTTTTGGTGTACTTATTATTAGCTCTCAATTTATGCAAATGTTAGGTCTTGTGCCCACAATTCATTAAGCCAATGGGTAATGATTGATGTGTTAACATTTTTATCATTACCATTATTTCTAACAATAAGGTGTTTAATCTAGAGCCATGTTTTCATTATCTTCAGCTCTACAAAGCACAAACCCAAAAACACATAACAGCAGGGCACTTGTTAGAAAAATTAGCAGTGAGTAATATTGTTAACGTAAGCTGAAATGCGGCTAATTCAATAGCATTCATAAATATTGGATGAATTATCGGCATAACTATCCATGTAACCGATTCATTTAAATGAGTGTTAAGTCTAAAAATGGCCAGTAATAACGGGCCTTTCAAAGAAGTTTGTTTGATAAATAAACTAACGCTACGTAAATTCTATAATGATTTGTTAGTGATTACTGCTAATGAATTACGTAGCGCACGACTTTTACTCTAGTGAATTAACAAAGTTAATCGACTTTTCTTCGTTTACCACTTTCTGCTCGTTTCTTGTTTTCACTTTGCACATAAACGGTATCTGTCGTTGCCATACTGGCATGACCAAGATCTTCAGAAATATCTTTAAGAGGGCGCCCACGTTCAATTTCCATACTAGCACCGGTATGCCTTAACCAATGAGCAGAGGCTTCTTTTAGCTTTAAGGCTTTATTTTCACCTTCTGAGCAACGCATATTTTCATATGCTTGATCAAAAACGGCTTGAACTAATCTCCGTAAATGTCGAGATGTCATGCCACCTTGGCCGCGTATTTTTTCAACAAGAATTGAATTTTCATTACTTGATGGTAAGCCTAATAAACCTCGAGAAGCACGGTAACGCTCTAAAAAAGGTAGAAAATCAAGAGGAACGGTTATATCTCGTAATTTTCGGCTTTTTCCAAAGATTTTAAGCCACCAATTTTCATCATCATCCTGCCAAAAATGGCCCATAGTAGGTGACCAATTGGGCCGTTCAGATAACTCTGAAATCCTTAAAAATAGGGTTTTCAACGCGGCAATAACAAATAAATTACGTTCAAAGTTTGGGTTTTCATCAGCCATTTCAACAACAGTATCTAGAACATATTGCCATTGAGAAGCAGTTAAACGTTTAACTTCTTTAACTTGAGAATCAATAATAAAGTGGCGACAATCTTTTTTAGCAATTTGTGCTGGATTACCGATACAAAAATCCTCAGCCATCAGATAATTATAGAAAACAATGATAGCGGTAAACATTGATGAAAGTGTTTGCTGTGATGGCCGATACTTTTTCTTATCGATAACATAATCTGATTTAAGACTTTTAGGTGCTTGAATCTTATAAGGAAACCAAAGTTCATTGGCTGATGAATATCCATTAGATATTTTAAAGCGTTCTTGATTAGATATGCCAATCCAAGATACTGGTGGCTGCCAACAAAAATCTGCGTACTCAAGTAAATCTGACTTACGTAATTGATCTATTGGTTTTTTCTTTTCTATGAAAGACCACAAAATAAAACGTTCAACATCATTTCTAAATCGATCATAAGTATGACTAGATTTATTTCTACCTATATAAACAAGAAATTCTTTTCCCCAATTAAATTGATCAAGCCACCAAGTTTCATTAGATGAGAAAGCTTTATCTAATTCTGGGTAATCATCAAAATCAAATTCACATAAATCAATATATGGCGGATATAAAGGTACGGGTTTATTTAATAACATTTATTTGAATACTTAATAGATATAGGCGTATGAAACTAGTTTAAACTACCACACCCACTATGTCCAATACTGAAGAGTATCGGACATAGTGAGCTTGTTAAATGTAAGGGTGGTTTTCCCCGTTGTGTCAAAAACACTAATTATCAGGAATAAAACAGGCTTTTAGGAATTCACAATTTCTAATTCCAATTTTTCCTACATGGTATGAAATACAAGCTTGTGTATCTTCCTGTGTTATTTTTACGTAGGTACAAATATCGATAACTTTAATACAACGAATTTTTATTATGACAAAGCTAGAATTAGTAAATGTTGAAAACGTAAATTGTTTTTTAACGATCAATTATTTTTGTTTAAAAAGTAATTGATGAGATATCAAAAACCAACTGTTATTTGTCCCACTTGAATAGCTTGTTATACGTACTATTTACCGGTGTGTTTTTTAAGAGATTCGTTGAGTGCCTTTTGTTTTTTTGCTTGTTCACTTCTACATCTATTTCTTTCATACTCATATGGATGATTACAATTTTTATCTGCGCCCAACCTTATTAGTAGGCTCTCTTCTCTTTCCTTACACTTCATCTCTTGAGCTGGTTCCATATTTACACATGAAGATACTTTTCTACTAACACCAGGTTCTCCATAATCTTCAGTACCATAAGAACTACAACCATTGGTTAGAATAATAATCAATGTAGATAATGTTGACTTAAACTGTAAATTCATGTGCAAACCTTCCTTGTACGTTTGAGTAACTTGTTAGGTTGTATTTAGGGACCCATTAAAAAGTCTAAAGTTACCTTCATACATTTTCTAGGAATCAGTTTTTCTTTATTATGGGTTTCATATACCCATTGTTGTAATGCTATTTTCGCAGAGTGATCAAACGTTCTGTTTGGATAATGATCTATTACATTAATATTTACTGGAACTGCTTTTGGTGAATTTGAAAGCTCTAATAATTGCTCTTTAAATATATCAGGAACTTCTTCCCCTCTTAAGTGTAATGGTAATTTTGGTTGTTCTAAATCAAACTCCATAGTTACAAAGCCTTCTATAGCTAAACGCCCAGCAGAAGATGGATAGTGAGGCGTAACCCTTTTAATAGAAATAAGCTGTTGTTTAATTGATTTATCCATATTGCTGTTATCTGGACATCGAGATTTTAATTTCGAAGAATTAGCCCTATATTCTTTCATCCTTTCAGATGCTGGCTTAATAACTTTACTAGTTTTAACTTCTTGCTCAATACTTTTACAAGCATTTACACATATTAAAACCTGTCTCTTATACACATCTCCGAGCCCACGAG
>CAJXPG010000046.1 GCA_913057925.1 uncultured Colwellia sp.
CAGAGGTTTCTATCGCTTTGCTTTCGATTTTTACTTCAATCTCTGGGTCTGCTTCTGTCTTTGTTATATTTCCAGTTGCAGAGTTCTCATCAGACTTACTTAGCGTGGCATTATTTGTCTCAACTCTAAAGTATTGATTAAGCTTACCTTTAAGTTGTGAGGGCTCGATAGGTTTACTTAAATAGTCCGTCATACCGGCGTCAAGACACTTTTCTCTGTCACCTTTCATCGCATTGGCTGTCATGGCTATTATGGTAATATTTTTATGTTGCCATCCTCCTTGCCCTTGACGAATTGCTGTTGTCGCTTGATATCCATCCATTTCAGGCATTTGACAGTCCATTAAAATGATATCGTAAAGTGCTTTGTTTTTGTTAGCTTGTAACTTACTCAAAGCGACTAAACCGTTTTCTGCGATGTCTGGAATAATATCAAATTCGGCAAGGATGTGGCGGGCAACCTCTTGATTTATTCGGTTATCTTCAACAAGTAATAATCGACATTGCGATAAAGAGTTTTTACTATTTTCTTTAACGTCTTCTTCATCATGTGATTCAGTATTCAATGCATTTTCTTCTAAATAGTGATGAGTAATAAGTGGCAACTCTACTCCTAACGACTCTGGGCTAGCGAGACATAAGTTTAATGTTTTAAATAGGTCTTTAGTGATTGCGGGTTTTGGAAAATAAGCAGAAAAACCTAAATTATTGAAGTAACTAGCATCACCACGTGCAGCCATTGAGGTCATCATGACCAGTTTTATACTCTTTAAGGTGCTATGGTTTTTAATTTCTTTTGCCAGCTCTGCGCCATCCATTTGTGGCATATGCATATCTAAAAAGGCCATTTTGATATTGTTTTGCGTTTTATCGAGCAAGTTACTCTCTAATAGACTAAGTGCTGATAAGCCACTGTCAGCTTCATAAACGGTAGCCCCCCAATGTTCGAGTTGTGATTTTAGTACCATTCTATTGGTATCATTATCATCAACAATGAGCATGGCGACATCATTGATACTCACGTGAGGAACAACCAGTTTAGCTTGTTCACTTTTATCCAGCTTTATTGAAAAGGTAAAGTTTGAGCCTTTACCTAAGATGCTGGTAACGGTGATATCTCCACCCATTAACTGACAGAGCTGTTTACAAATAGCTAAGCCTAAACCTGTGCCACCATATTTTCGGGTAGTTGAGGCATCAACTTGAGTAAAAGATTTAAACAGTTTTGATAGTTTTTCTTGCGGTATGCCAATACCGGTATCAATAACACTACAATGTAACATCAATTGCTTATCACTTGAGTCAGCTATCTCTTCTTCTGCTAGTGTTGCTTTAATAACTATTTCACCTTGTTCGGTGAACTTTATCGCATTACCGATAAGATTATTAAGAACTTGTCTAATTCGTCCAGGATCGCCTTTAACGTGGCTTTGTTGTATGCCCCGGTTATCAAGAATAATTTCAATATGCTTTTCTTGGCTCTTTAATGCTAAGGACTCACTGAATTCGCCGAACAATCTTCTTAAATCAAAGTCTATAATTTCCAAATCTAGTTTACCTGCTTCAAATTTAGAAAAATCTAAAATATCATTGATTAAACTCAGTAATGCTTCTGCACTTGAGTTTGCTAAAGCCACTCTATGCATTTGTTCTTCACTTAGATCATTCCTAAGTAGTAAACCTAGCATGCCTAAAATGCCGTTCATCGGCGTTCGAATCTCGTGACTCATACTAGCAAGAAATTCTGCTTTGTGACGCGCGGTATCCTCAGCTAACTCTTTTGCCGCAATATGCTCTTGCTCAACCACATTACGTTCAGTGACATCCATATTAACACCTGTCAACTGAATGGCTTGTTCTTGTTTATCAAGCTTAATTAAGGCCATCGCTTTGATGTACTTCACTTCACCCTTAGGAGTTATAATCCTAAACTCATGATTCAAATTAGATTTTATTCTTATGGCTTCATCAATGGCTTGCTCTGCGGCACCGAGATCTTCAGGGTGTACAGAACTTTTCCAGTCGTTGAATTCACCATTAAAGTCTTCTGGCGAGATTGCATATATTTTATGCATCCATTTATCCCAAGAAAGTTTGTTGTTGGCAATATCAAATTGCCAAATGCCAATACCGGCGGCATCCGTTGCTAAGCTGATACGCTCGTTAACCTCCATTAATGCCCGTTGGTGCTGCTCTTGTTCTATTTCAAATAACTCTTCTTTTGATATGTCTCGAATAATGCCAGTAAAAA
The DNA here is from genome assembly GCA_913057925.1 of uncultured Colwellia sp. Lineage (GTDB taxonomy): Bacteria > Pseudomonadota > Gammaproteobacteria > Enterobacterales > Alteromonadaceae > Colwellia. Next base: position 2,251 of record CAJXPG010000046.1, read on the forward strand.
CGGTTCCCTGCTCACTGCTAACTTTGGAAGTCGCTAAGTGAATAGGAAAAACCTCTCCTGACTTTCTTTTTGCTCGTAGCTTTCTGGCGACGCCTACTGTTTTTGCAATGCCTATTTTAAGAAAGTTATTTATGTCGTTACTATGCTTTGTATTCTCTAATGCAGGCATTAACATGCTGACATTATTATTTAATGCCTCTGCTTCGCTGTAGCCAAACATTTTTTCAGCGGCTTTATTAAATGAAAGAATCTCCCCAAGGTCATTGATGGTAATAAAACCCTCGGCAGCACTGGAAAACATCGCATCCATTTGTTCGGATCTTTGCTTACCAAGTAATATGGCATGCTCCTGCTCATGAATGGCAAATTGCATTTGGTTAAATAAATTACTAAAGCTTCGAGCAAGCACACCAACTTCGGTAGTACTATCTATAGGCAATGCACTTATTTCATTAGACTTCTCATAGCTTTCAATACTTCGGGTTATTTGTTGTAGAGGACTCGCTATTCGCCTTGCCGCTATGGTAGCGATTGCCAGTGCGATTATTGCTAATGTACTACCGAGTAATAAACTACGCATTCTATAATCGGCTAAAGTCTGTTCTATTTTTGTGTTGTTTTTAAGAAGTAATAAATTAAGTTGATGAATGTTATCAAAACGACTTAATTTAACCTCTTGATAATAGCCATGGTATGTAGAGCCATTAATATCAACATTTTCAACTAGATGCTCAGTTCTTCCTTCATTGACAACATTAGCTAATTGAGTAAATTCATTTTGTATTAAATATCTTTTACCTAAATCAAAGCCGAAAGCTTTATTGTTGTTAGGATGAGAAAGAAAGTCACCTTCTTTATTGGTCAAGTAAAAAGAAAAATTACTTAGCTCATTGTTTTTTAATTCATTGATGAACTTGCCAAAATTCAAGTTAATCACAATAACACCAAAAACGTTTCCCGTGCTTCGATCGTAAATTGGTGTGGCGACTCTCAGTACTTGCTTATGAGGAAGTTCAATTTCACCGTGATTTTTGGCTAGCTCTACTTTAGAGAAATATACTTGACCAGGATCTTTATTAATTGCGGCTTTAAAGTATGGGCGCTCAGATTTTTGCTGTAATCTCGAGCTAGGTAAAGCAATGCTTTGTGCCTCATTACGTACATTGATTAGCTCTAAGCCATTGTTAGCAATGCCAATGTAGCGAATTTGATAATAATACTTTTTATTAATAAGAAACTCGCTAAATATTTGCTCAATTCTTGCGTTCCAAAGGTCAAGGTTCTGGCTATCAGAACCTCTAATAGAGTTAAGTATCCCTTGAATCGGTGGGGTTTTGCTTAAAAAGAGAATGTCCGAGCTTGCCTGGCTATACAGCTGCTCAATAATAGGTTCAACCAAGTTACTTTCAATCGCTATTTCATTACTCGTCTGCTTGGTCAATAAGCGCTCTGTTTCAAAGTAAAATAGGAAGCTTACCAAGGTTGAAACGCTTATTACTAAAATAAAGGCTGTAATAGGGATTTGTAAAGCAATGGAGTGTTGAGCGTGTCCTATAGTTAATAACTTTTCTTGTAATGCTTTTTCATACTTATTACTTGAAGTCTCAATATTGCTGGCAGATCTTTGTTGAATATTGTCATTTTTTTTGGGGGAGCTAGCTTTTAAGCCAAAGAGAATGCCAATAAACGCACAGCCATAAGCCAGTATTTTTAAGCTATGTGCAATATTAAAGTGATTATCAAACAGAGCGGTAGAGCCAAAAGCCATATGAAACTGAGTGGTAATCTCAGGAATGATGCTAAGCAATAAACCATATTTAGCAATTGACGGAAACTGTCGATATAAATTGATAAATAAACTACCAGCAAAAATGAAAAGTCCAAGAGGAAATACATCATACGGGCGTGAGATTAGTGCATCTTGAAACATGGTTTTCGGTAAGGAAATACTATTTGCGGCAATATGTACTGAGCTATAAGCCAGCATTAAGAAAATAGAGCCAATAAAGAAAACTGAACGATATTCTGTTTTTTGGCTTACTCTTGTTAAGTTTTTAGCAGCCACATTTTTATTCTTTTTACCTCTTTTTTCTTCATTTCGTTTTTTTGCATAAAGCATAAAACAAATTAAGATGCCTATGATCATAATACAGGCATTAAATATTCTAGCAAAAGCCCAAGTAAAAGGGAGAAAGTCTGTATTTGCAGCTTCAGCAGAGATGATACGAGTTGCAGCTAAGGTATGAAAAGCATCTACTGAGCCTGCACAGAATATTGCCATTCCCAAAATTGGAATGGCAACATCGTGATGAATACGATAATGGACCAAGGCTACAATGAACGTAAGTAAGGCTAAAACAACGGCTGACCATTCAAGGATTGTATGCAGCAGCGCTCCGGAAAATGCTGCAAACAGTTGGCTAGTTTCAATAGGTTTACTAAAGTCTACGTTTATGACTTTAGATGAAAAATCAACGCCAAAAAAATTGACTATGCTTGGCAATAAGCAAAGAGAAATGACCATTAGCAAGGCTATTTTTTTTCTAGGGCTTAACTGAGAATTTTTTGTATGAGTAGTGAGGTTTTCTTGAGAGATTATTTTTTCTTGGTTGCTAGTAAGTTTAGCCGACATAGGGGTCTTTCCATGAGCCAGTTACTGTATTAATCAAACCCAAGTTATCGTTTATAACTGGGTGATTAAATAGTGAAAAACTAAATAAAAGAATTTAAAGGAATACTTTATAAGTTAGCACAGCACTCAATATTCGCCATTCTTTTTACAATCTTTTAACTAACCTGAGCTCGGCTTAACAAAGACTTCTCTAGCAGCTACTTTTCCTAGCTTCTACGTTAAATTTATTTGCAATAGGCTAGCTATTGACGCATAAATTTTCCTTGAATCAAGAAAAACTATCAAGCTAGAGTCAGACAGACATGCTTAAAACATTGTTATTCAGTAGGTTAAGTTACTTCTTAAACCGAGTTCAGATTAACTACTGTTTTCAAAGATGTTATTAGTATAGGCTTCGGTTATTCAGCGTTAATTATTTGGGCGTGGCTTTGGCTGCCTGCTTGGCTAGCTTTTTTTCTTTACGGCGACGTTTAAAAAAGTCTGAAAGTAGCTGACTGCACTCGGCTTGCATTACTCCTGAGCTTAGTTCTATTTGATGATTGAGTTGTGAGTTATTAACTAAATTAAAAGCACTGCCTGCTGCGCCGGTTTTTAGGTCGCTGCAAGCATAAACGAGGCGTTTAATACGACTGTGAACTAATAAACCCGCACACATAGGGCAAGGCTCTAGCGTTACGTACAAAGTACAATCTAATAATCGATAGTTGTTAAGGGCTATTCCTGCGGCTCGAATTGCATTCATCTCTGCGTGGCTTGAAGGATCGTTTAGCATGATGGACTGATTAAAGCCTTCGCCAATAATTTCCCCTTGATGCACAACGACAGCCCCAACCGGGATTTCATCATGTTGCTCAGCTTGTTGAGCTAGCTGATAAGCCTTTTGCATAAAAAATAAGTCAAGCTTGGCCTGACTTTCTTCGGCCGATGGATTTTCATTGAGCAAGTTGCCTGCTGATGATGAATTAGCAGAAGACTCTTCGGTCATAAAAATAGCTCCAATAAGTCATTTAAATACCTTTGACCCATTTTAGTGACATGCCAATAGTTTATGCCATCAATAAGCTCACTGGCCATTAACTGTTTTTGTTTTGCCGTGGTAAGTTTTGCAAAGATGGTATCGACTGTCAGACCTGTACTCGCTTCAAATTGACTTTCGCTAAATGGGCGATGCAATCTGAGTTGATTCATCATAAATTCAAAAGCCCGTTCACTATCATTAACTTCCATTAATTGATCTAGGAAGTCTCTGTTGTCATCTAAATAACCCTTAGGGTGCTTAACTTTAACGGTGCGGAAAATTTGTTGAGTTTTACTATTGGTTATTTTGCCATGAGCACCACAACCTATGCCCAAGTAATCACCATATTGCCAATAGTTCAGGTTATGCTGGCATTGATAACCTGCTTTTGCATAGGCAGATATTTCATATTGTTGGTAACCGGCTTCATTGAGTAACTTTATACCTTGGTCTTGAATCTGCCATAAAATATCATCAACTGGCAATTTAGGCGGTTTAGAGTGAAAAATGGTATTAGGTTCAATAGTAAGTTGATACCAAGAAATATGACTCGGGTTAAGACTTATCGCTGTTTTTAAATCATCAAGCGCGTTATCGATGCTCTGATTGGGTAAACCGTGCATTAAGTCTAAGTTAAAGCTCGTGACACCACAGTTAGTTGCTAGTTTTGCGGCATTTTTCGCTTGCTCACTGTCGTGAATCCTACCAAGCTTAATTAACTTATCTGAAGCAAAGCTTTGTACGCCAATAGAAAGGCGAGTCACTCCGGCATTGAAAAAGCCGGTGAATTTATCTGCTTCAACCGTGCCAGGGTTTGCCTCAAGAGTTACTTCGATATCGGCTTCGTGCTCAAAACGACTAAGCACTTGCGTTAATAAACGTTTAATCGACGATGCAGAGAATAAGCTGGGCGTGCCGCCGCCGATAAAAATGGAATATAGCGGTCTGTCGTTTAATTGAAAACGTTCAATATCGGCATCTAAATCTGCAATGAGCGCCGTAACATAGTCATCTTCAGGGATTGAGTTTTTTACCGCATGGGAATTAAAGTCACAATATGGGCACTTTTCTACACACCAAGGAATGTGGATATACAGTGATAGCGGTTGGTTTTTTAACATATATTCTCTGCTCAATACGCTATTTTTCGGCTAAAGAAAGTTTTGCTACTAATTTTTCTAGCGCTTGGCCGCGGTGACTAAGCTTATTCTTTATATCTCGTGGCAATTGGGCAGAAGACATTTGCAAATCATGTTGCCAGAATACTGGATCATAACCAAAACCTTGTTCCCCTTGCTTCTCACGACTAATGCTACCTTGCCAAACGCCGTGACATATAATCGGCGTCGGGTCATTTTCATGCTTCATATACACTAAAACACAATGAAAGCGTGCACTTCTTTTATCTTCAGGAACTTGGGATAAGGCAGCTAACAACTTATTGGTATTATCCTCATCACTTACTTCGCCTTCGGTGATATCAGCAGCGTAACGGGCAGAGTAAACTCCGGGTGCACCATTGAGTGCATCTACTTCTAAGCCAGAATCATCGGCAATGGCAGGCAATCCGGTAATCTTTGCTGCATGACGTGCTTTTATAATGGCATTTTCTACAAAGGTAGTACCCGTTTCAGCGACTTCAGAGACATTAAATTCACTTTGTGGAACAATTTCAATATCTTGAGTTTTTAACAGCTGAGCTAATTCTTTAACTTTGCCTTGATTACCTGTAGCTAAAACAACTTTTGACATTGAAATTACCTATAATTTAAAAAAGAGAAGGGAGGTTTATAAAGTGCGCTATTCTACCTTAGCTTGAAAGGTTTGGCTAAAGTTAACAGTAAAAAAAAGAGCTTATATAAGCTCTTTAATTTATCTGTTGTTAATTAACAATTCGGTAACTAATAGTGTCTAGGCACAGGGTAAGTAATCTTCTGCTAAGATCGGTAAATTCAGTATCTAAGCTTAATCAACATAAAAAATTTGCGAAAACTTTAACTGTTGCTTTTCCTTTCCGTCATTAATCATAATGTCAAAATGGATGGTTTCTTCATTGTTATAGCTAACTTGCGCTAAATAATAAATTGCCTGACCTTCTTTCACTTCTTTAAAAGAAAGCTCTTTAAACTGGCCCAGGTTGTTCTTGGCTTTCCCGGTAATACTAACCGTTTTTGCAGGAGTACCTTGTTGGCTATTATCTAATACTGAAATATTGATCAAACCATTATAGCGACTACGCGTGATGCCATACACTTTCGCAATTTCAGGGGTGAAAAAGGTTGAGCCAATTGCCATATAGTGGACATTCATTGTACCTAACTTTTTCATGTTCTCAGCGCTAGCACTGGTCATCATGAATAAGAAAAGGGCTAATGCCAGTAGTATTTTACTGATTGAAATTTTCATGGGGTTCTCCCAAAGAGGTACTTAGTTTTAGTGCTGTTCTACTGTGTACCTTTAGTATAGAACAGCACTTCAAAAGGTGGAAATATAGTTTTATTAGTCTACAAAGCGCCCCAGTAAGGCAAAGAGTTACTCAGTAAAATATTGATAACATTCATCGCTAAAAATGCCACTAACATAGATAAATCTAAGCCACCCAGATTTGGGATGATTTTACGAATTGGGTTTAAAAAGGGCTCTGTTAATTGGCTTAATACCATCAAGGTAGCATTGTAGCCTTGTACAACCCAACTCATAATTGCCATGATTATCATCATGATAAAAAGTAAAAATCCAGCTTGTTTCACTAATACCAGTAAGCCAATGTAAAACGCTAGTACACCAAGGCTTTCACCTGCTATAGCGGCAAGAGTCACAAACTTTAAAGTCGCAACAACATAAGCTACCAGTAATGTCGCTAAATCTAATCCGCCTAAACCAGGAATAATACGACGCAGTGGTACAACTAAAGGGTTGCTTGCTTTGACAATAAACTGGCTTAAAGGATTATAAAAGTCTGCTTTCACCCACTGTAGCCATATTCGTATAATTAAAATCATTAATAAGGCGTCGAAGGCGAATCTAAGCAAGTAAACAATTGCTTCCATTGGTATTCCTCTAGTGTATTTACTTTTATTGATAACTATATGCTATCAAGTTTGTATTAAATCAAGTGATTGAAGACTATTTTGCCATTTCTTCAGCACGCGCAATAGCAGCGTTCATGGCATTTTTAACCATTTTTTCTATACCATCAGCTTTAAATCGCTCAATGGCCGCATGGGTAGTGCCGCCTTTTGAAGTGACATTAGCACGTAAGGTACTTATTTCCACATTATTATGTGCAACCATTTGTGTCGCCCCTAAAGCGGTTTGCTGAACCAACATACGGCTTTCTTCTGAGGAAAAGCCTAATGTTTGTGCATGCTGCTCCATAGCTTCCATAAATAAGAAGAAATATGCTGGCGCTGAACCTGCGACAGCAATGATATCGTTAATTTTTGCTTCTTCGCTTAGCCAGATGATTTTACCAACGGCTGTCATTAACTTTTCAGCAGCATACTTTTGTTCATCATTGACCTCTTTTGAGGCAAATAAACCACTCATGCCTAAGCCCAATTGTGATGGTGTATTTGGCATTACACGTACAACAGGTGCGATACTTGTCGATAGGTCATTTGCTAAGGCTTGCTGGATTTGCTCAACCTTTCTACCGGCAGCAACAGAAACGAAAAGTTTAGCCGAAGTCTCTATGGTTTGACTTATTTGCTGACAAACCTCTTCGATAAAGTGTGGTTTTACACATAAGACGATTACATCGGCAAACTCACAAGCTTTGATATTATCGCTGGTTTTCTGAACACCAAACTCTTCAGCTAAATTAACACGCTTTTCTTCAGAAGGGTTAGCGACCATGATGTCTTCTGGGGTGATGCCTGAGTTAACTAAGCCGATGATTATTGCTCGTGCCATATTGCCGGCACCAATGAAGGCTATTTTTTTCATAAGGGAATTCCTAAGGATTAACTTTTATACTTTATTTTCTCTTGCACCAAAGATGGCCGTGCCTATTCTAACCATGGTAGAACCATGAGCAACGGCTTTATCCAAATCATTAGACATACCAAGGGATAGTGTATCAACACTTGGGTATTGGCTTTTAAGTTGGGTAAATATTTGCTGCATTTGCTCGTAACAGCTATCAGGGGCATTTTTTTCAGGAATAGCCATCAAGCCACGTAAGTTAAGTTTATCACAATTATTGACGACTTCAGCAAGCTCAAAAATTTGTTTTACCCTCACTCCTGATTTTGATTCCTCGTTGCTAATATTCACTTGTAAACAAACGTTTAGCGGAGTATTGTGACCTTTATCATCTTTGAGGTGCTGGTTAAGGCGCAGGGCGATTTTTTCTCTATCTACACTATGAACCCATGAGAAGTTATTGGCGATTTGTTTGGTTTTATTTGACTGGATAGGACCGATAAAGTGCCAAATCAAATTAGGTAGATGCGATAGTTGCTCAACCTTCTCAACGGCTTCTTGTAAATAGTTTTCGCCAAAATCACGTTGGCCGGCTTGATAAGCTTGCTCAATTAGTGATGTAGGTTTTGTTTTACTTACTGCGAGCAACGTTACAGGGGAAGATAACTCAGATGAGCTAGCTAAAAGAGGTAATCGCTTACTTAGTTGGCAAGCTTGTCGAATTTGCGCTTTAATTTTATCAAGATTATCTTTAATGTTTATCATAACAACTTAGAGTGAACTATTTTTAACTTATCTATTTTCTGGTTAGTATAACCTAATACAATATTACCGATAAAAGATAAAAATTTTATTTTTATCACCATATAAAAAGAGGCTTTTATGGATATTACCGAATTACTCGCATTTAGTGTGCAGCATGATGCATCCGATTTACATTTATCAACAGGGACACCGCCGTCTATTCGTGTTGATGGCGATGTACGTAAACTTAATATTCCTGCGTTTGATGAAAAAGATGTAAATGCCTTGGTTTACGACATCATGAATGACCGTCAACGTAAAGAATATGAAGAAAATTTAGAGGTGGATTTCTCTTTTGAAGTACCAAATCTAGCGCGTTTCAGGGTAAATGCCTTTAATCAAAACCGAGGGCCTGCTGCTGTATTTCGTACCATCCCAAGTAAAATCCTTTCATTAGATGACTTAGGTTGTCCTGAAATCTTTCGTGAGATTGCCGATACACCACGTGGCTTAGTATTGGTAACCGGCCCGACTGGCTCAGGTAAATCAACAACTTTAGCAGCAATGGTTGATTACATTAACGATCATAAACATGATCACATCTTGACCATTGAAGACCCAATTGAATTTGTTCACGAAAATAAAAAATGTCTATTAAACCAACGTGAAGTTCATCGTGATACCTTAAGTTTTGAAGCGGCTTTACGCTCAGCATTACGTGAAGATCCTGATGTAATCCTTGTTGGTGAGATGCGTGATTTAGAAACCATTCGCTTAGCCATGACGGCAGCAGAAACTGGTCACTTGGTTTTTGGTACCTTGCATACCACTTCAGCTCCTAAAACTATTGACCGTATTATTGATGTATTTCCAGGTGAAGAAAAATCTATGGTTCGCTCAATGCTATCAGAATCATTACGTGCGGTTATCTCACAAACACTGATTAAGAAAGTTGGTGGTGGTCGAGTTGCCGCTCATGAGATTATGATTGGCGTGCCTGCAATTCGTAACCTTATTCGAGAAGATAAAATCGCTCAAATGTATTCAGCGATTCAAACCGGTATGCAACATGGTATGCAGACCATGGATCAATGTTTACAAAATTTAGTTAATCGCGGCATGATCACCAAGCAAGATGCGATGGAGAAAGCGGTAGATAAAAACCAGTTTTCTGGCTTTTAGCATATTGTACTTGCAGTTAATTATAATGGAGGGGTTTAAATGAAACTTCATGAATTATTAGAAAGAATGGTAAAGCAAGACGCCTCTGATATGTTTGTTACCGCAAAATTGAAAGTGAGCGCGAAAATAAACGGTGAATTACAACCGATTGATGATGTGGTGTTAACACCTGAAGAATCATTAGGCTTGGTTTATGATGCCATGAACGAAAAGCAGAAAAAACAATTTGATAGCGAGAAAGAGTGTAACTTCGCTATCGAAATTGAAGGCATTGGCCGCTTTCGTGTGTCTGCTTTTTGGCAACGCGATATGGCGGGTATGGTTGTTCGTCGTATTGTTACCGAAATACCGGATGTTGATGATTTAGGTTTGCCACCTATTTTAAAAGATGTGGTGATGTCTAAACGTGGCTTAGTGTTGTTTGTTGGTGGTACCGGTACGGGTAAATCTACCTCAATGGCATCATTAATAGGTTATCGAAATCGTAATTCAAATGGTCATATCCTTACCATTGAAGATCCGGTGGAATTTGTTCATGAACATGGCAAAAGTATGATCACCCAACGTGAAGTCGGCTTAGATACTGAATCTTTTGATGCAGCACTGCAAAGCTCTTTACGTCAAGCACCCGATGTTATTTTAATTGGTGAGATCAGAAGCCAAGAAATCATGGAACATGCGTTAAGTTTTGCTGAAACGGGTCATTTATGTATCGCAACGCTGCATGCTAACAATGCCAACCAAGCTATTGACCGTATTATGCATTTAGTGCCTGCGGATCAACATGGTAAGTTGTTATTTGATTTAGCGTTGAACCTACGCGGAATAATTGCCCAGCAGTTAGTGCCAACGCAAGATGGTCACAGCCGAGTCGCTGCTATTGAAGTTTTACTTAACTCACCTTATATCAGCGAGCTGATTAAAAAAGGTGAGGTTGGTAGCATCAAAGAGGTGATGGAAAAGTCTAATGAACTAGGGATGCAAACCTTTGATCAGGCTTTATTTAATCACTATCAAAATGGCATGATTACTTACGCAGATGCATTGCATCATGCTGACTCTCCAAATGATTTACGCCTAATGATTAAGTTACGCAGTAATGAACAGGGTGGTACAGGTGGTTTATCAGGCGTTACCCTTGATGGTTTTGAGCCGATGGACGACTAGCACTTTTATCTGTCCTTGAGAAAATAAAAGGCTGATAATGAGTTAACTCATTATCAGCCTTTTTTGTTGTATTTCTCAGAAAGAATCAGAATTATTTGCTTTGCTGTTTTGGCGGCGTACTATTACCAACGTAGTAATAAATCGTCCACGTGGTAGAAAATAAACCTGAAGTGGGGACTAGGTGCGTTGAAAAACTTACTTTTTCACTTGGTTTGGCATCATGGTTGGTAAAACTTGCCTTCATACCGTCATCATGAGATCTTGGGCTCTCTTCTTTATGCCAATCGTCACCTAAACATTGCTGGGTAACTCTTTTCGCACCTTCATAGTAGCTTTGAGCTGTTTCTTCATCAGGGGCTACTAATCGACAAGAATAATTGTGTTGTTTGCCACCCCAAGAAAAAACTTGGCAATTCTCGCCAAAAAGCTGATATTTTGCTCGCCAAATATTACTCACGCGACCGCCAACTTTCAGCTCTTTAAGCTGGCTAAAATCATCGTAGTAAGCTTTTTTAAGTAAATCTAATTTTATACATGGATTTGTTGTGGGCATGATATTGGCCGCAACTTTAGTATTTTGATTTACACAACTTGCTAAAAGAAGACTTACTAGGGAAATGGTGAGCTTTGAGGATGTATTCATAAAATTATATCAGCCTGACGTAAAATTTTAACTAAATGCTAGTTCAAGATGGTACAGCGTTTTATGATTTATTCCTAGCGTTAACGTTACTAAAACTAGCTATAACTTAGCTAAAATTAACGTAAAAAGGTTCATGCTTTAGTCTTTGAAATAGCATAAAATAATTCACTATTAGTTTCTCTTCACCACGTTATTTAGATAAAAACCATGATATCTGTTAAACCGTTAAGTAAAAAACACTCAGCAAGCATTCAAACGCGAATTGATAATAAAACCAAACCTCTTGGAGCCCTTGGTGCACTTGAGCCTTTGGCCTTGCAACTTGCATTACTTGCCAAGCAAAGAGCTGAGCTAATAAATACTGCAGGTGTTGACAGACAAAATGTGAAAATGGCTAATGAAGAATTCGCTAGCAAAATTAGCTTAAACCAACCTAGCATGCTGGTTTTTGCCGGCGACCACGGGATAAATGAGGAAAACCTCAGTATTGCACCGAGTGCGGTAACAAAGCAGATGGTGCTCAATTTTTTACATGGTGGTGCGGCAATTAATTGTTTTTGTCAAACTAGCGCTATTGCATTAACGGTAGTCGATTGTGGCATTTTACAGCCGATTAATGACAATGAAAATCGAGCTCAAACCGATAGCCAAACCTTGAAAGCAAACTTCATTGAGCAAAGACTTGGCGCAGGTACAAATAACTTTTCAGTTAGTGCAGCAATGACTTTAGCTCAGCTTAAACAAGGCTTTGACTATGCAGATAAATTAGTTGCCAAGCAAATAGCCCAAGGCAGTGATATTTTACTTTTAGGTGAAATGGGTATTGCCAATACTAGCTCGGCAGCGGCGTTGATGTCAGCGTTGACATCATACAATGTAGAGGAGTGCGTAGGACGAGGTACAGGGATAACCGATGAGCAATTACAGCAAAAAGTAGTACTGATCAAACAAGCACTATCGAGAATTGGAGCAACTAATTTTTCAGAAAAATCACTCGATAACGAAGCCGTCTTGAACATTTTAGCTGAATTAGGTGGTTTCGAAATAGTGCAAATGGTTGCTGCTATTATAGCGGCAGCAGCAATGAGTGTGCCTGTGGTGATTGATGGTTTCATTGTTACTGTTGCCGCACTCGTAGCTATCCGTTTAAATGAAAATGTTGCAAATTATCTTATTTTCTCACATGTCTCAGAAGAAAAAGCTCATCAAGCATTGCTAGAGGAGTTGCTAGGGGCGCAAAATTTTACTCAACATCATACTCAGCCACTTTTAAATTTAGGTCTTCGTCTTGGGGAAGGAACTGGGGCGGCTTTAGCCTTTGGGTTAATTAAATCGGCGGCAAGCTTTTATAATGATATGGCGAGTTTTGAAAGTGCAGGGGTTACGGTTTGAATTTAGCAGCTGTTAAAGCTTTTCAAAGGCAGCTTAATTTATTTTACCTAGCAATAAGTTTTTTCACGCGTATTCCAGTGCCTAAATCGATGCACTACTCAGCTAGTTTATTGAATCAGGCTAATCGCTATTTTTCATTAGTCGGCTTGTTATTAGGTTTGATCACGGCTTTTAGTTTTTTATTCTTTTACAGCTTTTTACCTACAAGCCTGTCGATTTTAATAGTCATGGTTATTAGCTTATTATTAACCGGTGCGTTTCATGAAGATGGTTTAGCCGATATGGCTGACGGTATTGGCGGTGCATTCGACGTAGATAAGCGCTTGCAGATAATGAAAGATAGCCGTATCGGTACCTATGGCGCTGTGACTTTATTGATGGCATTGCTGATCAAGTTCACCAGCTTAGTTGAAATAGCTAATCATAATCTTGAGCAATTAGTTTTGGCGATTATTTTAGCAGCAAGTTTATCTAGGGCCGTTGCTGGTAGTTTGATATCAAGCATGCCTTATGTCACTGATTCAGAGCACAGTAAAAGCAAACCCTTAGCACAACAGCAGTCACCGTCTGAGTTAATCATCTTGGTGCTAATCGGCGCTGTGCCGTTAATGTTTTATTCCAGTGCAATTATTTTTAATATTGTATTGGTGTTATTGGTGTTTCGTTGGTTATTTAAAAAATGGTTAATGAACAAGATTAATGGTTTTACGGGTGATTGCCTTGGAGCTGCTCAGCAAATTGCTGAATTATTGATATATATAACATTACTCGCTTCATTTTAGCTTCATTTTAGTTCTACTCTGTCTTGGTGCTGCCAGTGTTGAATGCTAGCAATGGCTAAAGAGCTAGTACTGCTTAATTTACCTTGTCTTTAAATCATTAAGCCTTTAAATCGTTTACTTAGGAGTTGTCGGTGATTCATTTTGTTTTAGGCGGAGCGCGTTCAGGTAAATCAAGTTTTGCCGAGCAGCAGGTAATTGAGTTAACAAGGCAGCAAGATAAACGACCAGTTTATCTTGCTACAGCGACCAATATCGATGATGAGATGACAAGTCGAATTGTTAAGCATCAAGCTGATAGGGGGAGTGAATGGCAGTTGCTTGAGTGCCCGCTAGCGTTAGCTGAGACTATTCCTTCATTGAATAAAAGTAATATCTATTTACTCGATTGCTTAACATTGTGGCTCAATAACCAGCTTTATGGCGTTATTGATAAATGTAACGGCCAACAAGAGCAACACCTGCAAGCTGAAATAAACAAATTATTAACCAGTTTATCGAACACCTCTGTTGATATCGTTATTGTTAGCAATGAAGTCGGCTTAGGTGTAATTCCCATGGGGGAATCGACGCGCTTATATGTTGATTATTGTGGTTGGTTAAACCAAGGTGTAGCAAAAATTGCCGACAAGGTGACTTTAGTTACGGCGGGTATTCCACTTACCATTAAAAGTTAACGCTCTTGGCTATTAAAGCTACTAAGGTTATTTATGATAGAAATAGATTTACTTAGACATGTAAGCGTTGAAGGTAAACCTGCGTTATATGGCGTTAGTGATGTTAGCCCTTCTTCGCAAGATAATAACAAGTTATTGACTGTATTAACGGCTCAACAAAATTCAGAAAGTCGTTATGACGATATCATCAGTTCACCTTTGCAGCGTTGTCATAAAATTGCCAAAGCGTTTGCTCAACAGCATCAGTTACCACTTACGGTTGTAAATGATTTTCAAGAAATGAACTTTGGCCTTTATGATGGTGTCCCTTTTGATGACATTCCTTTTGGCGATGCTCCTTTTGATGATGCTCCTTTTAGTGATGCTCCTTCTGATAGTGCACCTTTTGGTGATGCTTCTTCTGATAATGTTCCTTTTGATGAAGCTGCAAAGAGTAAAAAGCAACGTGCTGATAAAATAACAGAGTCAAAGCTTCATTGGCGTTGTTTAGAGAGGTTCTTTGAGCAACCAGCACATATAACATTGCCAGAAGCCGAATCGTTATCCGATTTTCATATTCGAGTAATCAAAGCATGGCAAACACTTGTTAACCAACAACTTGCAATAACTCAAAAGCAAGTTGCTGTAGCTGCTGCTAGTTCTACGACATTGAAACCTAGACGAATATTGTTGATTGCCCATGGTGGTGTGATCAGGATGATACTTGCCCACATCTTACAGCTAGATTGGCAGCAGGGCGCATGGCATCAAAATTTAAAAGTTGATTATGCCAGCCTTAGTCGTGTCGCTATTAGTCAATATTGCGTTAATAAATCCGAAGCAAACCTGCAACAAGTCAACTCAGTGCAGGATATTGCTCAACCAGCTATTTTTCAGCAGGTCAAAACTATTGCAATGCCATTTTTAAAGGAGCAGCCTAATGAAGGCTAAGCGAAGCGAGAGTGTGCCTACAGCACAACAAAACTCGTCAAAACTATGTAAAACCTTAATGATTCAGGGAACTACTTCTGATGCTGGAAAAACTACCCTGGTGGCTGGACTTTGTCGCTATTTTGCTGATTTAAGCGTTAAAGTCGCGCCTTTTAAGCCACAAAATATGGCGCTCAATAGTGCGGTTACTCCCTGTGGCGGCGAAATAGGACGAGCACAGGCATTACAAGCTAAAGCCGCGAGACAAGCATTAAATGTTGATTTTAATCCTATTTTACTCAAGCCAAACAGTGATACCGGAGCGCAAGTTATTGTCCATGGTAAAGCGCTGATTAATAGAACTTCATCTAATATGGAGGCGAGTGAGTATCAAGACTATAAAAAAATTGCCATGCAGGCGGTACTTTCCTCACATCAGCGCCTTAAAGAGCAATATCAAATTGTTGTGGTTGAAGGGGCGGGAAGTCCAGCAGAAATTAACTTACGTGAGGGCGATATTGCCAACATGGGCTTTGCTGAAGCGGTTGACTGCCCAGTGATTATCATTGCAGATATCGATAAAGGTGGCGTTTTTGCTCAACTGGTTGGCACCTTGATGTTGCTATCGCAAACAGAGCAAGACCGCGTGGTTGGTTTTGTCATTAATCGCTTTCGCGGTGATATTACTTTACTAGAGTCAGGACTTACTTGGTTAGAACAAAAGACCAATAAGCCGGTACTTGGGGTATTACCTTACCTGCATGGGTTAGATATCTCCTCAGAAGATGCTTTAGTGACTCAACAAAGCTTTGATAATACAGGGCAAACTAAGCAAAAAGTTCGAGTTGTTGTCTTAGTTTATCCACATATGAGCAACCATACTGATTTTGATGCGTTACGACACCATCAAGATATAGATTGTCAGTTCTTATTTGCTAAAGGTGCTGAGGGCGAAAGTTGTCCAGAAAAAGTAAGTATTCCGGCCTGTGATTTAATTATTCTGCCCGGTAGTAAAAATGTCCGTAGTGACCTTGAATTTCTGCGTGTTCGCGGCTGGGATGATGATATTGCTAAGCACTTGCGCTATCAGGGTAAGGTTATTGGTATTTGTGGCGGTTATCAAATGTTAGGGCAGCTAATTGAAGACCCTGACGGTTTGGAAGGCCCTGAAGGCATTAGCCAAGGGTTAGGGTATTTTAATATCAACACCCGATTAAAGCCGCAGAAAACTTTAATTAATGTTTCTGGTCAGCTGCAACTTGGCAATAAAAGCGCAGCGATAAGTGGTTATGAAATTCATGCCGGTGCAAGTCATTTATCAGCTAAAGCTGGCAGTGTTTATAAATACTTATTGAATATTAATGGCCAAGGACAAGGATTAGTATCAGGTGACGAGCAAATTGCCGGATGTTACTTACATGGGCTTTTTGATCAACCTAAAGCACTACAACTCTTTATGGACTGGGTGGGTTATCAGGTGGTTGAGTCAGTTGATATTGATACGCTAGAACAGCAGGCAATTGAAAGGGTAAGTCAAGCTTGTCAACAACACCTAAATATGGACAAGATTCAACAGTTAATGAACGACTGGCACAAGTAACCTTAAATATTTTAGGGTTATTGTGTCGAGGGATGATCTATATCAACACCTTAGCGTTAACGCTTGTTAAAATAACATCAAAAGGAAAAGAAACTATTTTAGCATTATAGAAGGTGGGCATTATGAAAAACATACAGGACCCGTTAATTACAAAAAATGATAAACCAGTTGTGTATTCTTGCTCTGGTTGTTCCAATCTAGCGCAAATGGCACATAATATTTCGCTTAATTTAGACGGTGATGGCCTTGCTGAAATGTCTTGTATTTCAGGTGTTATTGGTCAAGTAGCGCCAATCATGGCTCTTGCTAAATCGGGAAGACCAATCATTGCAATTGACGGATGTGAGCTTGGGTGTACAAAGGCTTGTTTAGATCAGAGTCATATCAAAACAGATCATTATTACAATATCAGTGCGCTTGGTTTTGAAAAGCGTGATAAATGGGATGACTCCTTAACAGAGAACACAGTAGCAATGCGATATATTTATGATGACTTATTAGCGTCTGGTTTTTGTTTTTCTCAATAAGGGTCTAAAAATAAGGCTCTCAAACAAAGCCACTCTAATTCAGAATATCTTAATTTTAGCTATTAAAAAGGCTGCTCAACATTGTTGAGCAGCCTTTATTGTTATTGACTTAAGAAAGTGAAAAGTTAGATACGCAAAGGGGTAAGTTAAGCGCTTTTATCTAGATAGTGCGCATAATTGTTATTTTTCCCTAGTGCTGCCTGACTACCTTTGAGAGAGAAGCTATAGCCACATAAAGAAAACTTACCGCGAAAGGCCAAGGCGCGTACGAGCTCCTTGCTATCCATTGGGGAGAAACTGGCATAATAGTCACTACCATTTTCAACTAAAACGTTTAAAGGACGTAGAGAGGAGCCCTTGTTAAACTTGATCGCTTGACAGCTTTCATCGCCAGTAGCCGTTGCTTGTGACCATAGCTCACCACTTTCGACTTGATCCGCTTGCCAATGAATTATAATCCCTTGAAATGTAGATAAATATAAATTGAAGTTATCAGGCATCGCTAATAATTGGCCTTTATTGCTAAATATATTGCTTGCTTGGTTTTGAATTTTTGTTGTTTGTTGCG
Source organism: uncultured Colwellia sp. (assembly GCA_913057925.1). GTDB lineage: Bacteria > Pseudomonadota > Gammaproteobacteria > Enterobacterales > Alteromonadaceae > Colwellia. Next base: position 20,016 of record CAJXPG010000046.1, read on the forward strand.
TTTCAGCCTCTTTGACGTCAGGTAAGCTTTGCGTCAAAGAATTAATGGCACTGCTGATAAATACCGCAATAAAGATAAGGGCAACACTTGCGATGACAGCCAACTGAAATTTTCTATTATTTAGAAACTTTAAACGAATCAGCTCGCCAATATCGACTTGTTTGCTGTTTGTCGTGTAGGGTACTGAATCGCTAACGAGTTCAGGTGAAGACTCTTGAACATATGCATGCTCATTAGTACCTTCTGCTGCTAGTGTCGGCTCAATTCTTTGGCTATGGCTTTTCAAAGGTGTAGACTCTTGATGATAAATTGCTAAATCTACCGGCCCGTAATAACCAAAAATGTAGTTAGCGTTTACCTGATTATTTCTACTCGGGTAAGTAAGCAGTAATGTTGCGCTAAGCGCAGGTAATATCAATAAATAATAACTACTGCTCGTGCCAATGATTAAACTTAAACCACCAGTTAATAGCAATAGGGCAGCGGGGACTAATTGCCAGTTTTTATTTAATTTAGCGTCACGGAGTCTACGTTTAGTGCTAAAAGCAAGTACCGTGCTTAATAGGGCTAAAATAGCAAAACTGAATATAGGGTAGGCTGAAAAAATTGCCGAGCAAAAAATAAAACCGATTAATGCAAACAGTGATGTTGCAAAGTAGCGACTACGATCATCAAATCCTTTTAAACAAAAAACAGCTTGTAAAAATGGCACAAGAATCTCCAACAAATATGAAAAGTAAGTGTTTGTTATTATGTAACTTCACAAAGTTAATGGTGAAGTTACCATAGTAAAGCTTTTAGCTAAAAAGGTCAGTATTAATTCACGCGATAGGCAGGCAAGTTAACTTTTTCTAACTTAAGCCCATATAGCGTTAGGCTTCCTTGGTTACTTGATTCACCATCGCCACTAAAATCGAAATCAAAGGTGCTGTAAATACATATACCGTATTGTTTGCTAATTTTTAATCGACTTGAACGTCGAGCGAGTGAAATAAACTGTAACCCGGCATCTTTACAATAGCGATTAACATGTCGCTTTGCCGCTTCAGATACTTGCCTTAAGTAAACGAAATACCAACAGAATAAGAAAAAGAACAAGAGATAGTAAATATTTTCCATGTGTAAATATACCTATGCTGGTCTAAAAAGTTGCCCTATTGCGCTGGCCAAAGCTGGCGAGCGATTTTCATTGCGAATACAATGAAAAGCAACAGGTCGAATTAATGGAATACTTACTAAGTCTTTAAAAATACTCGCAAACATTGTTAAGTCGTCATTTTTAAGCAGGTGTTCTAAGTAACTCATAAGTACTTTTTCATCCGCTAAGGCTTGCCAGCATCGACCTGATAAGATGATTAATAGCTCAGCATTAACTTGCTCTTTATCTAGCAGTTCAGTAATTAATTTAATTACGTGTATATGATTACTATTTGCTGCTAGAGCACGCAAGAACTGTTGCGCCTTATCAGTATCAGACTCTTCATTTAACGCTTTATTAAATAGACTGATTAATGCTTCTATTAAATTAATAGTGAATTTTTCATTTTCTAATGCACCACAAACCGGGATAAGTACTTCATTGGGTAAATAAGGCAGGGCATTCACCAGCAGCTGACAATTGTCTTTATTTTCAATATTTGCAACAAAGTCAGCAATACCTTGCACACCAATTTGCTGCCAGTTGTCCCAAGCAGAATCATTTTGAAGGTAATTAACAAATGTTGAGAAGTGCTCACCAACATTTTGTTTTAAATCAACTTTAATTTTACTGTTTAAACTTGCTAATTTATATTGCGCAGGAGTATATAAATAAGGGTTACTGCTAAGTAATTCTTCTTGTTTTTTTGACGTCTCTTGGGTTAAATCTGCACCAAGCGCTTCAATAATGATAGCAATAAAATGATTACGAGCCCCTTGATTTAACAAGCCTCGTTCATCAAGTGGTAACTTTAATAACCAAAGATAAGGTTGTGAGGATTGTTTTTGCCAAAAGGTTATTGCGATACAAGCATGCCCTTGAACTGGTGTCGGGTACGGCAGTTGGTTTAATTCAACTTTTTCAAACTGCTCTTTCGGAAGCTTGTTAACTAAACGACCAATATCATAAAGGCGATATTGTGAGCCTGATAGTTTCAGTAACTCTGATAGGGTAGCTGGGTTTGTTGCTGTGTCAGTCATAAATTGTAAATATTGCTGCTTGTTATAGCCCGTTATTATAAGGATAATGACGCCATTAACATAGCAAAATTATCCCTCCTTACATTGATGATAAAAAAAGATATTGAACAACTCGAATACTTACTGAAACAATTAGCTTGTGAGCTTAAAGCCGTTGAATTTTGGCAAGCTTTACCGCCTAGTGATGCTGCATTATCAAGCAGCGCACCTTTTTGTTATGACACACTTTCTTTTCAGCAGTGGTTGCAGTTTATTTTTATCCCTAAAATGATTCAATTAATAACTTCAGCTCAGCCCTTACCTCGTAAGATTGCTTTAACCCCAATGGCAGAAGAGTCATTTAAGCACTTAGTAGGGCATGGTCAACAATTAATCGATATAATTCAACGCATTGATTTAGCTTTGAGTGAGCAATAGGGGAATTTATGATAAGTGTTGATGAAATAATAGAGCCCCCTAAACCCGTGCTTAATATTTTGTATCAAGATGAATATATTGTTGCCGTAGATAAACCTGCAGGTTTATTCGTGCATCGCAGCTTTATGGACAAGGATGAAATTTATTTTGCTTTGCAGCTAGTACGCGACCAAGTAGGTAAATATGTTTACCCGGTACACCGCTTAGATAGGCCGACATCGGGTGTGTTGCTTTTCGCGCTAACCAAAGAAGTTGCTACAAGCTTGAGTGATGCCTTTGCCAATAAAAGTTATCTAGCAACGAACAATGCTCAAAGTTCAGAAGAAGAGGGGGAAGTGAAAAGTAACGTTGATGATGATACTCAGGTTGAAATTGTTAAGACATATTTTGCTCTAGTTCGAGGTCACCTTGCTGAGCCTAGCGGGTTAATTGATCATTCGCTAAAAGAAAAACTCGATAAGTTGGGAGATAAAAATGTCAGCCGTGACAAGCCTGCGCAAGTTGCCCAAAGTTATTATCAGGTTGTTCACCAAGCCAGCTTACCAATAAAAGTCGGAAAATTTGATAGTGTTCGCTATTCCTTAGTAAAAGTGCAACCGATTACCGGAAGGCGCCATCAGATACGACGTCACCTGGCACATTTAAGGCACCCAATTATTGGTGATATCAATTATGGTGATAATAAACAAAATCCATTCTTTATCGAACACTTTGGATATAAACGTCTTATGTTAATTGCCAAGTCATTAGCCTTTAATCATCCGGTGACAGGTGAGAAGCTTATTATTGAAGCACCGTTTGATAACCAATGGCAGCAAGTGTTTAACGAGCTCAGTTGGCCGCTAGTCTAGTTGAGCACTAGGTTAGTTAACAGCAAAGGTGAACACTGATAAAGATGAATATGGCGTTAGAACAGAAAATTTTCACTTGGGGTGACAATCTCAGGTAAAGGAATATCCCAGCTTTCGGTTGGTACTTGTTCAACTAATTGGCAATCATGAGCAAGCCCGATAGGGTAAAGCTTGGTTTCCTGCCATTTAGCTAGGCTTCGATCATAAAACCCACCACCCATGCCCAATCGTGCACCACTTTTGTCAAAAGCAACTAGTGGCGTACAAATAACATCAAGTGCAGAGAGTGGGCAAACACTACCTACATTAAGTTTAGGCTCTAAAATACCATAGACATTACTTACAAGAGCGGTATCTTTTTGGTAGCGAAGAAAAAGTAAGTTTCCAGCACTAAATGGGTGAACGACAGGTAAGTAGACTTCTTTTTGCTGTTGCCAACACCAATCAATAAACTGAGCCGTTGATAGCTCGCCATCATTACTCAAATATATGGCAACACGCGTAGCCTGCTGTAATTTTTTATTAGCAGATAAACGCTCTTTTAACGCAATGCCCATTTGTAATTGCTCTACATTAGATAGTGCATTACGCCTTGCTCTGACTATTTTTCGTATCTGGGAACGTTCTTTCATAAAATATTATTTTGCTGTTTGAATAGTTATAAAAAAAGCTAGGCAATTACTTGCCTAGCTTAATATTATTTATGTACTTGAAGCTAGTGTTAACTAGTTATGCGTTTCAGAAACCCCTTCATGAGTACCTGTAACTGAAATTTCTTCTTCAAGCTTTTCTTCTAAATTGCTAGTGTGATCACCTTCAGCACCGTGCATCCATTCAACTAATTTACCTGCTGAAAGGTAGATGATAAGGCCGGTAATTAAAGCGCCAACACCAACACCCATAAATATATTAGCGGCATTGTTAACCATTTCTTCACCTTCACCAACAAATGAGCCAATAAATGCGGCTAACCAGTTAGATAAAGCGGTAAAGAAGAACCAAATACCCATTAATAATGAAGTGAATTTAAGCGGTGCTAGTTTAGTTACCATTGATAAACCAATTGGTGATAAACATAACTCACCTAAAGTATGGAAAAGGTAAGCAAATACTAAGAATAACATGCTTACTTTAACAGCAACATCGCCACCTTGAACTATAGTTGCCCAAAGCATAACAAAGAAACCTAGTGCCAAAAATAACATCGCTAGAGCGAATTTCTTTGGTGAGGTTGGTTCATTTGAACCCATTTTAACCCAAACAGAAGCAACAAACGGTGCAAGCAGAATAATAAACATCGCATTTAATGATTGGAACGATGATGCTGCTACTTCAAAACCAAAAATAGTACGGTCGGTGAAGTCAGAAGCGTAGATAGTAAATAAACCACCCGCTTGCTCAAAACCAGCCCAGAAAATAACTGAGAACATACTCATGATTAAGATAACTTTCATGCGATCCATATCTTGAGATGTTAACGGAGCATGTGCTTCTTGTTTGCCTGTAGAACGTTTAGCTGACGGTTCAACACCGATGTCACCTAAATATTTATTTGCTAAGGTAAGTTGTAATGTTAAACCAATTAACATACCACAACCGGCTAAAATGAAACCGTAATGCCAGTTAACTTGCTCACCTAAAACACCAACAGTGATTGGCGCTAGGAATGCACCTAGGTTAATACCCATGTAGAAAATAGTGAAGGCACCGTCACGTCTGTGATCGCCATCTTCGTATAAATCGCCCACTAAGCTAGAAACGTTGGCTTTAAATAAACCATTACCGGTAATGATAAGTGCTAAACCGATATAGAAAACTGTTTCTTCCATGCCAACAAGCATTGACTTTGGAATACCTAAAGTGAAGTAACCTGCGGAGAATATAATCCCCCCCCAGATAATTGCTTTACGTTGACCAATAAAGTTATCTGCTAACCAACCACCGATTACCGGCGTTAAATAAACAGCCATGGTGAAAAAACCATACAGTCTTAGAGCTTCTTGATTGGTCCAGCCAAAACCACCATCTTGTACAGAGGCAATTAGATACAATACCAATAAGGCACGCATACCGTAATAACCGAAACGCTCCCACATTTCAGTACCAAATAAAAGGAAAAGTCCTTTAGGGTGGCCAAACAGCGTACCCGTATTAGGTTGAGTCATATCATTATCCTAGATTTTAATTTTTATAATCATTAGCGTTAGTTTTTACTTAAGCGATTTTACACGCCTCAAAATAAGTAAAGAGGTGTTATACCTTTGTGAGCAAATAAAGGCAAGCTTTGCTCTAAATCAATGTCTATATAGCTTTGGAAGCTGTAGCGAAATGTTTCCTAGCACTTACCTAACATTATGACAATTAAACTAAGCGCTAGATAAGTTAAATTATTGTTTGCCTAGCTATATACTGGTAAACTTCCGCGTCACTAATTTTAATGTCAAAATTTAAAGCTTTAGATAATTATTCATGGATAGTTCTGATGCTTTGTTTAAATCTAAAACCGCATAGGCTTTATAGGAATTTTTGCGAAAATGATAACCGCTATAAAACAACGAATTAATAATTACTCTGCTGCCAGCTTTCAGCTAGTTTCGGCTGTCACGCTAGCTTTTGCTTTTCTCTCCTCAATAATGACCTTCACTGTCAACGCCGCGGGTCAAGTAAGCCAAGCGCAAATAGAGCAGTTTAAAAAATTACCGCCATCGCAGCAAAAAGCCTTAGCAAAAAGTATGGGGGTTGATTTAAATAGTATTAAAGGTCAGCTTTCATCTGGTTCTACAGATAATAAAGCGGCTAATACTGAAACTTTTCCACGTGGCACTCAGTTTGATGCAGAAGGTAACCCTCTTAATGAAGAACAAGAATTAGTTGAGTTAGCAGAGACTGAAGAGTTAAAGCCTTTTGGTTATGAAGTTTTTGCCAATGCACCGCAAACCTTTGCGCCAATGATGGATATTGCTATTCCTGCGGAATATATCATTGGCCCAGGCGATAAAATTTCAATTCAAATCTTTGGTAAAGATAAAGAAGAATTAGAGCTAGCGGTTAACCGTGAAGGGCAAATAGTTTTCCCATCACACGGACCGTTTACTGTTTCAGGTTTATCATTTAACGAGATGAAGCGCTTGTTAACCGCGCGAATTAAAGAAAAGGTGATTGGTGTTGATGTTGTGGTCGGCATGGCTGCACTGCGCTCTATGCGAGTGTTTGTTTTAGGTGATGCTCACAAACCAGGACCTTACACTTTAAGCTCATTGTCGAGTATTACTCATGCTATTTTTGCTGCCGGTGGTATTAGTGATATCGGTAGTTTACGAGATATCCAGCTAAAGCGTGCAGGTAAGCTAGTTACCACATTAGATTTGTATGACCTACTTATTAGTGGTGATTCAAGTAGTGACGTATTGCTGCAATCAGGTGATGTGGTTTTTGTTTCACCAAAAGGCAGTACCATCAGTGTTGAAGGGGAAGTCAGACGTCCTGCTATTTATGAACTAAACGATGATTGTGATTTTAACGATGTCTTGATTATGTCGGGTGGTTTGTTACCGACAGCATTTGCTAAAAATACCCGAATTGAGCGTTACAACCAAGATGCACTTCGAAGCGTAATTAATATCGATTTAA
>CAJXPG010000047.1 GCA_913057925.1 uncultured Colwellia sp.
CACAGAGTAGATCGTCGGCAGCGTCAGATGTGTATAAGAGACAGGCTTAATTTACTTAATTCGTTTCAGCTGTGCGCTGATTAGAATAACGTATAAGCAAAGCCCACTTTAAGTGGGCTTTTTTATTGACCATTTTTAATGGGGTTTCCAGTAAACTAGATAAATATACCTAGTTCTCTTTGAACTAACTTATTTTTCTTCAACACCTGGGACTTGATGGACGTGAACATCGCGTTGCGGGAAAGGAATAGAGACACCTTGTTTATCAAACTCTTCTTTGACTTGGCGGGTAATATCCCAGTAAACATCGAGATAATTCTCTGTTTTGACCCAAGGGCGACAAACAAAATTAACAGAAGAGTCAGCTAGTTCATTCACTTTAATAATTGGCTCTGGATAACTCAATACTAATTCATGTTTTTTAACAACATCAAGCATAATACGTTCAGCTTTAGCCATATCATCGCCATAACCAATACCAAACACTAAATCAACCCGTCGCGTTCTACTACCAGTGACATTGACAATAGTTGTGCCCCAAATATTATTATTTGGTACAACTAAATGTTGGTTATCAAAGGTTTTAATTGAGGTTGATAGTAAAGTCATTGAATCAACTGTACCGGTAACACCATCAATATTTATAATGTCGCCAACATCAAATGGACGATATATTAGAATTAGCATACCACTTGCAAAGTTACTTAAAGTGCTTTGTAGTGCTAAACCAACAACTAAACCGGCGGCACCGATTAACGCTAATACTGGACCGACATTTATTTCTATTAGAGTTAATGAAACAATAAAACCGATAACTAAAATAATACGACGCACTGAAACTTTAATGAAGTCTTTCAACAAAGTCGATAAGTTATTGTTTCGGCTAAGGGCTGCATCTGTTAACTTGCCTGCTGTTCTTGATAATAGATAGACTAAACTAATTGAGATGATAAATTTGATGATATTGGCCAACCAGCGCAGGCCACCATCTTGAGACATCATCCAACCCTGAATAGTTAACCAAGCGGCATTACCATCGGTTAAATCAACCTTAGTACCCGATAATACATTTGCATAAAGGTGCAGTTCACTGCCATCAGCTCCCTTAGCTTCCCAGCTATTAACCACAACTAAAAAACGCTCTAAGGCATCATTTTTCTCAGAGCGCAGCTCAGTTAAGTTCATAATTAAGCTTTCACGTCTTTCTTGAAGTTTATCGCCGTACTTTTCAGCTTTCTCGGATAGTTCACTAAGAGACTCTGGTGATTTAACCATGGTATTAACGGCTTTTTCAGCTTTATTGTGCTCTAAACCCTCGGCTAATTCTTTTATCTCTGCGATATCTTCTTTTAGTTCAGAAGCGGCATCTTTATCTGTTTTACCTTTGTTTATTAATGTTGCGCCTTCAGCACTTAGTTCTGAAATCTCTTGCGCGGCTAAAATTCTTTTTTGCTTCTGGCTAACTAATATTTCAGCTTCACTGACAACGGTTGCTTTTGCTTTAACGATTGCTAACCAAGCATCTACTTCAATAGCAAGTTCATCTTTGGTTAGTGGCGTTAAAGCGAATTCCAGTTCGGTTATATCAATATTGATATTTTTAGTGGTGACCGCTTTTGATTGATGATTACTTTGCGCAGCTATGGCGCTTTGCGAAAGCGAAATCACCAAAAAACCAAAGAAGAATAAAACTAACGGTTTTATAATGCTTGTCTGTAATGAAAGTGTCATGATATGGCCTAATTGTTACTCGGTGATTAAATAGAGAGCTGATGGTAAAATGATTAATTCGTTGATGAATATAGCAATAATTTGATAGATTGTTAAGGTTTACGCACATGATAGAAAATTATTAAAAACGATATTAGTCAATTGTTTTTCAATAAAATACATTACCTTTCATTCAGACGCTTATCGAAGAGTAAATATTTCAAAGCAGTCTGTAAATTATTTAGTTTTTTCATTAAGTTACTCTCGCTCAATGAGCAAACATTTAATGGCATTGGCATGAGTTTTATAAAAATAAGAGCCTAATATGAAGTTTATTCCAAAAATAGGGCCAGCAGTTTTAGTCACAGCGGCATTTATTGGTCCAGGTACGGTTATTACCGCCAGCATGGCAGGAGCCAATTTTGGCTTTAGTTTGTTGTGGGCATTAGTTTTTTCTGTTTTTGCCACTATCATCTTGCAAGAAATGTCTGCGCGATTAGGTGTAGTGACACAGCAAGGCTTGGGAGAAAACATTCGCTTAGCTTGTAAAACACCTTTAACAAAGTACAGCTCAATACTGTTAGTAGTTAGTGCTATCGTGGTGGGCAATGCTGCCTATCAAGGCGGTAATATCTCAGGAGCTAGTCTAGGGTTAATGCAGCTTTTTGGTGAAATACACCTTGTTAACAGTTTTTCAATTTGGCCTTTAATGATTGGCATTATCGCTTTCATTATTCTAGCTTCAGGAAGTTATCGAATAATTGAGAGTTCATTGATTGTACTTGTCGGCTTAATGAGTATCGCATTCCTTGCAAGCTTTATACTTATCGAGATGAATTGGTCGGAATTTTTTAGTGGTTTATTGATACCAAGTTTGCCTACAGGGGCAACATTAACGGTGATTGCACTGATAGGTACTACGGTTGTGCCATATAACTTATTTTTACATAGTGCGAGCGCTAGTAAAAAATGGCGCAATGTTGAACAGCTTGATGATGCTCGAAAAGATTTGTATATCGCCATTCCACTTGGTGGCCTAATATCTATTGCTATCGTGTCTACTGCCGCAAGCGCCTTTTTCTCTAAAAATATTCAAATATCAAGTGCAGCTGATATTGCACCTGCGTTAACGCCTATTTTTGGTGATTTATCAACGGTATTTATTGCTATTGGCTTATTTGCCGCAGGAATATCTTCAGCGGTCACTGCGCCTTTAGCTGCCGCCTTTGCACTTAGCGGGCTGCTAAATTTGAACAAGCAATTAGACGCTTGGCCTTTCAAAACCATTTGGTTAATTATTTTAGTGTTAGGCGTTGTTATTTCGAGTTCAGGTTATAAACCTATGATGGTGATTTGGTTTGCTCAAGTAGCTAATGGCATTTTATTACCATTGATAGCACTATTTTTATTATGGATGATGAATAGTCGGGTGTTGGGGAAATATCGAAATAATAACCGACAAAATCTCTTAGGTATTGTTGTACTTGCAGTAACCTTATTACTTAGCGCTCGCAGCTTAATGTCTGCCTTTGGTTTTCTCTAGCGCTCTTTGTCAACTAGATGTAAAAAAATGTTTCAAAACCTCTTGTTATATTATTTTAAGTTGGTTAGTATGTTTTTTAGTCAGCGATTATATTAATGGAATAATAACAATGAGCTACTTAAGAATCCCCATCCTATTTATCCCGATCTTTCTTATGTTTTTCACCTTGCCAGCCAAGTCATTTCCTGTTGATGCATGTATGGAAGCTAAGTGCATAAAATACTTTAATCAATGGAAAGTCATGGCAAGAGCAAAGCGTGTTTCTGCTATGTCAGCATTAGCAGAGCTTTATTATCAAGGTTATGGCACTGAAAAAAACCTTAAAATGTCCATTCGTTATTTTCGTAAAGCCTCAAGGTATCAGTTTAGTTATGCGCAATACCGCGCAGGGGTGTTTTATTTAATGGAACAAGAATACCTTGATAACAAAGAGGGCATTAAGTATTTACGCAAGGCAGCAAGGAATGGTCATGTTGAATCGGCCTTTTTATTAGCTGTCATTTTTGGCACTGGCGAATTAGGTATTAAAGATGTTGGTGAGTCTGATAAATGGCTAGAAAAGGCATTAGAGGGCAAGCACACTATTGCTCAAAAATATGCCGGATATTTATATCACAGCGGTCAGGTTAACAGCAGTCATTACGTTAAAGTAAATGACATCATTAGTGAACTCAAAGTCAGTCAAGTTTCAACCTCTAAAAGTGATAGCAGCTCCAACAATGCAATTATTCAATGGCCGACAGATGCAGACAGAGAGGTGATTACGGTAACAGCACCAGATATTGATGATGTTTTTGACTACGAGCTAGCACACCTTAAAACCGCTCCACCAGCAACCAATTTAGCAACCGGCACTAGAATTCAAGGCAGACGCTGTGAAAAAATCATGAGTTGTTATTACGTAGATAAAGAAGACTTTTGGCGTTATGCCATTACACAATCAGGTTTTTTAGCTGATTAATACGCTAAATAGGTATTGATTAGGAAGTAGCTAAAAACTTTAATTTGGCTTTAATGAAAGCCATATATTAATAAGGATGTTAATTATGAATAAGGTAAAATTGTATTTAATAGTACTAGCGTTAAACGTTGCCCTAATTGGCGACAATCAAGCGCAAGCGGCTAAATTAGAAGCATGTATGACGCAAACTTGCATTGATTACTTTAACGAATGGAAAAAGTTGTCTTACAGGAAGTACAACACTGCGATATCAGCTTTGGGAGAGTTTTATTATGAGGGCTATGGCACAGAAAAAGATCTCGATAAGTCTTTAAAATACTTTAAAAATGCCGCGAAATATAAATACCCTTATGCACAGTATCGTACGGCGATGTTCTATTTATTAGAAGAAGATTACCTAGATAAAGACAAAGGCATTAAGTACTTAAAGAAAGCTGCTAGACAAGGCCATAGTGAGTCGGCTTTTTTATTAGCGGTAACCTACGGTACTGGTGAGTTAACAGAAAAAGACACCCAAGAGTCGGATAAATGGTTAGATAAAGCTATTAAAGGTGGTCATTCTAAAGCACAACGCTACGCTAATTATTTACATTCACAAGGTGATATTACTTACAATGATTACCCCAAAGTGACTACTATGATTGCATTGTTAAGTGACTATTCCGCGCCGAGTACCGATACAGATAAAACTGCCCCAATTGTTGCTTCTAATGCAATTCAATGGCCACAAGATAGTGATATTGAGGTGATTGAAGTTCACTCCCCATCAGTTGAAGAAATATTTGATTTTGCCTTGGCGTTTTTAAGAGTAAATCCGCCAGCATCACGTGGCACTACGGGAACACGCATAGTAGGTAAAACTTGTCTCGATAGGTTTAGCTGCGGCATTATGGACGACTTTTTTCTCCAAGGCTTAGGCGGTAGTATTGTAAATCCTCACGCTAAAATCCCTCCTGGTTTTGTAAGGTAATCATTTTATAGTTGGCTTTAAACTCGTTTAAGAAAAATAATTTGCTCTAATTAAGGGCACTAATTTAAAAGGAATTTTTATGAAAAATATTAATCAATATCTTACCCTTGTTATTTTGGGGCTTAGCCTCACGATAGGAAATCAAGTGCAAGCGGCTAAAATTGAGCCTTGTATGACACAAACCTGTATCGACTATTTTAATAAATGGCAGAAGATGTCCTATAGAAAATACAATACTGCATTATCGGTAATGGGTGAGCTCTACTATCAAGGTTATGGCACAGAGAAGGACTTAGCCAAATCATTTAAGTATTTTAAAAAGGCGGCTAGGTATAAGTACACTTATGCAGAGTATCGAACAGCCCTATTTTATCTTTCTGAAGATGGTTATATAGATACTGATGATGGTATTAAGTATTTAAAGAAAGCTGCGAGAAAAGGGCATAGTCAATCTGCCTTTTTATTAGCGCTAACCTACGGTACAGGTGAGCTGACAGAAAAAGATACTATTGAGTCTGATAAATGGTTAGATAAAGCCATAAACGGCAAACACTCTAAAGCACAACGTTACGCCAGCCATTTGAAAAGCAAAGGGGAGCTTACTCATAGTAGTTATCCTAAAGTGGCGACTATGATCCAAATGCTAACGAATAATAGAGAAGTAACTCAGCAAGTGGACTCTGAACAGCAGCAAGTTGTTGAAAATAGTATTCAATGGCCTAGTGACAATGAAATGGAAGTTATTCAAGTCTCTGCTCCTGCGGTAGAAGATATTTTTGATAATGAGTTAGCCTACTTACGACTTAACCCACCGCCATCACGTGGCACAACAGGAACGAGAATTGTTGGCAAAACTTGTTCGGATATGGTGAGTTGTAATTCTGCTGATAAAGCCGATTTTGAACGACTGATTATTCAGTTATGGGGAAATTAACTTACTCGCTACTTTATTTGATATAGAGTTTAAAAAAGGTTTAGCAAATTTTGCTAAACCTTTTTTATTTTGACTAATCTTTTAATTCATTGTCAAACCAAGCAACGATGGTTTGAGTAAGTTGTTTATCACTATCAAGTAAGGGGTAGCCATGCTCACTGCCTTTATAAGAAATCATTTTACTGCTTGCATGTTTAGCTTCTTTAAAAATCTGCTGGGCACTAGTATAGGTTCTACCATCTTCTTCCGCGGCAATTATTAATGTGGCTGTATTGGCTAGCTTTACTTTGTAGCGTTCAATGTTCTCATCACGTTGTGCCGAAGAGAAAAAGCTAATGGCGCTGATATTTTCTTTTTCAGCAAGGGTTATCGCTTGGCTACCACCACAGCTTGCGCCAATCACGCCTACCTTACCACCTTGAGCTATTTTTGCTTGTAAGTAATCAAAAGCAAGTTTTACATCGCTTGGCCAATGGGCAGACATCTCTGACCAGGCAGCTCTTCTTTGCTCTTGTGGTAGCTCTCGAACCTTACTAACACTATATTTTTCACTAACGCTCTCGCCAAAACCTCTAAAATCAATACTTAACGCATGGATACCTTGTTCAGCTAGCTGCTTACCAATATCGTCATACATGGTTCGGTTGAAATTACATTGATGCAACATCAAAACGCCATGATTGATTTTAGATTGCTCGGAAATTTTTGCTTGGTAATAACTTGCTTTAAGGGTGAATTTGTCTGTTGTAGTTAAAGACATATCTTTAGCAAAGCTTGTGACCGAGATAAATAAAGTTGCAACTGAGAGTGAAGTTAAAATTCTTAGCATGTCAAATCCTATGGTGTTGTTTTTATATCCTAGACCTGTAAATTATCCTAGTTAATATAAGCAAAATAGTGCAATGCGATAAGTGGCTGAAATACTAAGTTATATAACCATTTATCTAAGGCAACAATGTAAGCTTGCTTGAGTTAACTAAAAGCTTGAGATTAATAAAGGGTGCATATGCATCCTTTATTATTTAGCCAGGTTAACAGTATTGCTTTAATCAGCTATTTGCAGGACTTGGGGTTGTTGATAAGCAACTTGTGAGCGCTATCACACTGTGAATAGATTTCGCCATTTTCAAAGGTTAAAATAGATTTTTAGCCTTATCTGTGTCAATTAAACGTTATGAACTAAGCAATAGGTGCAGATGTATATGGCAAGCTAATAGTGACTTGTAATCCCTGTGGTTCAACATTTTTCGCGGTTATTTTACCTTGATGAAGTTGAATGGCTTGCTGAGTAATCGCTAGACCTAAACCAATACCACCAGTATTTCTATCTCGTGCGTCAGCTACACGGAAAAATGGGGTAAATAATTGCGCTAACATATCGTCAGGTACGCCTTGTCCTTGATCGGTTATGATCAGTTGAACTTGCTGCGCTTGTTGCTCGATTAATACCTCTATTATTTGTTGTTGCTGTGAATATTTAATGGCGTTGTTAATCACATTGCTTAAAGCACTGGCAAGTAGCTTACTATCAGCAAGCATATATAAATGCTCAGGACCTTGTTGATTGATGGTGACATTTTTACTATTCGCATAATATTGACAGTCACTGATAACTTGGGTCGTCAGGGCTTTTAGATCAATATTTTCAGCACAAAAAGCACTATTACTATGCTCTAACCTTGAGAGTGTTAGTACATCAGCAATCATGTCATCTAATCGGTCTACTTCGGTTTCACATCGCGTTAAATGCTTTTGTTGCTCTTGAGTATTACCAATGTTTTTTTCAGCTAGCGCTACAGCTAATTGCAGGCGAGTAAGGGGAGAGCGTAACTCATGAGAAACATCGCCTAGAAGGCGTTGATGGGCTGAAATGTTACTTTCTAATTGTTCAGCCATTTGATTAAAGCTGCGGGCTAGTGCGCCAAACTCGTCGGAGCGTTTATCATAATGATTAATTCGAGTAGATAACTTTCCTTGCCCAATATCCTTGCTCGCTTTTTGTATAGCAATTAAGGGCTTACTAAAGCTTTTTGCCAGTAACCAACAACATAGGAAGGAAAGCGCTAGTAATAAAGTGAGACGTAAAGCGACAGGTAACTGACCTAACATATTCATTAACTGTTTACGCTCAGGAGTGGTTGCAACAAATAATTGAATTTGTTGGCCATTAACCAGTATTGGCTCAGAGCTTGTTACTTGGGTAAAGGCGAAGTCGACGGTTACTGGATTTTCTAAACTATGTCTTTTTAAGTAGTGCTTTACTTTTGACCAAACTCGTTGTCTCGGGGTATAAACTTGATCGCTACTTAGCCTTTTAATGATTAGCTGTTGTTGGTGTTTTTGCTGAAATTTATGTTGCAACTTTTTAAACTTTATCTGTTTTTTTCCGGCTAACTTTTCTCGATAGTATGCCAGTAACGTTAACTGTTGTGGGTTTGCTTGTTCTTGGGTTGGATTGTGCCTAAACTGCATGGTAACAAGGTAGCTAATGACCACAGAGGCAATGATTACCAACCAAAAAGCGAGGAATAATTTTAAACTAATTCCCATTGAAAAGCTTTGTAGCCTTTTGCCCACTTGTTTCAGCATTTTTTACAAGTCTCCCTGCAAGAAAACATAACCTGCTCCGCGCACAGTTTTAAATTTATCGATAGGATCTATTGCTAGTAGTTTTCTGCGGACATTACCAATGTGTACATCGACGGTTCTATCGTAGGCACTTAGTTTACGCTGCAATACTTGCTCAGATATCTCTGCCTTACTCACTATTTTACTATGATGCTCAAGCATATACGCAAGGACTAAATATTCTGTGCCAGTTAATTCAAGCAAGGTATTTTGACAATAGATTTCACGCGTTGCTTGATTGACTTTCACTTGATTGATTAATAGTTGCTCTGAAGCTGTCGAAGATTCAGCAGGGGTTTGTTCTTTAACAATGGCAATTCGCCTAAAGATGGCATTAATTCTCGCCAATAATTCGCGATGTTTAAACGGTTTAGCTAAGTAATCATCTGCGCCTAGTTCAAGGCCTAAAATCCTATCGTTATCATCGCCTCTAGCGGTAAGCATTAAAATAGGGGTTTTGTGGTTACCACCCAGCGCTTTTAATACTTCAAAACCATTAAGTTTTGGCATCATCACATCCAATAGAATTAAATCAAAGCTATCATCATTCGCTTTGGCTAAACCACTAGCGCCGTCTAAACATGAGGTTACCTGAATATTTTCACTGGCCAGGTATTCCGTGAGTAACTCGGCTAATTCATTATCATCATCAATTAATAAAATATGTTTATTTAGGGAGGTTGTCATAATTTTACGCTTTTTTTAGTTTGGCTTATCTGCCAATAGCTAGGCATATAAGCAGTTTACGCTATCTTTCTTTAGCAGAATATAACTTTACACAGCTTTACATAGTCTTGCACTGCTTTGCAAAAAGTCTAGATATACTAAAACTGAAATTAACGGTGCTTTAAACACCAACGCTTCAAACTAGAAAGCGTTTAACTGATTGTTTATATTCTATAAGGAATTTCTGATGAAAGTTACATATAAAAATATTGTCGTTACAGCAGCTCTTTGTTCAGCAATGCTATTATCAACGGCTAGTTTTGCAACGGGTGATACATCAAATCAACTAGGTGAAAGTCAGCATAACAGCCATCAACAAATGAGTGAGAAAAAGTTTGCGAAGTTAACGAGAAAGCTTGGCTTATCAGAAAGTCAGCAAAGTGATGTTAAAGCATTAAAAAAAGAAGAAAAAGCACAAATGGAAGCCTTGAAACCTGCAATGAAAGCTTTTAAGGAGCAAGTTAAAGCATTAATGTCAGCAGAGAGTTTTGATGAGCAAGCATTCATTGCGCTGCATGCCAGTAACCAAGATGTCTTTGCGCAAATGGCGCTTATTAAAGCGAAAAGTAAATTTGCCATGAAAAGCGTATTAACAGCTGAGCAACTAGAGCAGCTTCAGTCAATGATGCATAAGCGTTCAAAGCGTGGTCACAGATAAGCATTCGTTTTATGTAGGTAAATGAGTTCAGATTAAATTAAAAATCCGACTAAGTGTCGGATTTTTTTTAAACTCTCTTGTTATTTATTCAGTAGGAATAACTTTACCAATATAGGGCAGGTGACGGTATTTTTGCGCATAATCGATGCCAACACCAACAACAAACTCATCAGGTATCTCAAAGCCAACCCATTTTACTGGCACTGGTACTTCACGGCGGCTAGGTTTATCAAGTAGGGTACAAATTTGGATAGAGTTTGGCTCTCTTAGGTTTAAAATTTGTAATACTTTACTTAGGGTATTGCCGGTATCAATAATATCTTCAACGAGTAAGACATCTTTTCCTTCAATATTGTCATCTAAATCTTTAAGAATATGAACATCACGAGAGCTCTCCATGCTATTGCCATAGCTTGAGGCTGTCATGAAATCAACACTATGATTAACGGTTATGGCTCTGGCTAAATCAGCCATAAAAACAAAAGAGCCACGCAAAAGTCCTACCATGACTAAATTATCACTCCCTTGATAATGCTCACTGATTAGCTGACCTAATTGAGTGACTCGTGCTTTGACTTCTTCTTCGGAGATCATAACTTCAATTGTATGTTTCATTTTCGTCTCTTTGGTTATGGATAGTGAGTGTTCATAGCCTTAAACTCGGTAAAGGCTATGAATTCAACTCAAGTGCAAGTTGGTTTAACTGAGCTTAAGTTAATTGAGCTCAAGTTAATTTAGATAATTTTTCTGCTAAACGCAAAAAAAGCCTTTGCGAGCAAAGGCTTTTTTAAATTTAAGTAAATCTGTAATTAATTCAAGAAGATAAACTTAGCTACAAATAATGCGGTAAGTGCCCAAACACCCCCAGAAATTTCGCTAGATTTACCTGCACCAACTTTCAATACTGTGTAGGTGATAAAACCAAAGGCAATACCGTTAGCAATTGAGAAGGTGAATGCCATCATCACAGTGGTACACACTGCGGGTGCATATTCAGTTAAATCGTCCCAGTTTAATGCTTTAAGTGAGCTCATCATTAACATAGCAACATAAATCAGTGCACCATCAACAGCAAACGCAGGTAACATTTGTGCAAGCGGTAAGAAGAACATACCAGCTGCAAATAATAAGCCGATAGTTACTGCTGTTAAACCCGTTCGACCACCAGCTGAAACACCCGCAGCAGATTCAACATAAGACGTTACTGGAGGACAACCAAAGGCTGTACCGATAACTGATGAGACTGAGTCAGCTTTTAATGATTTGCTTAAACCGTGAATTTTGCCGTTTTCATCTTGTAAGTTAGCACGTTCAGCTACACCCATTAGTGTACCCGCAGTATCAAAGATGTTTACGAATAAGAAGGTTACGATGACTGGGATTAACGCTACCTCAAAAGCACCAACGATATCAGCTTTCCATAAAATAGGCTCTAGCGCTGCAAATTCAGGGACAGCAAGTATGCCTTTGTATGCGACAAAGCCGGTTTCAGGGGCGAACGATTTAGCCGCTTCAGATATCACGAAGAAGTCTGTAGGTAACACCCAAGTCATTGCAAAAGCAAGAAGCGTGGTAGCTGCAATACCAATCAATACCGCACCAAACACTTTGCGGTAACTCAGTACTGCAATAAGTAAGAAGCTTAGGAAGCCTAATGCTGGCGCTTCAGGGCCAAATTCACCAAAGCCAAAATGAGTTAAATCACCAAGTGCTACTACGTTGTCTGGGTTAGGAACAATAATGCCAGTAAAACGTAAACCGATGAAGCCTAAGAAGAGACCGACACCTGCGGTCATCGCGAGCCTTAAACTTAGTGGGATACTATCAAGCATCCATTCCCTTAATTTGGTAACACTCATTAAGACAAAAATCACACCGGAAAGGAAAACCGCACCGAGGGCAATTTGCCAGCTGTAGCCCATGGAGCCAACAACGGAGAAAGTGAAAAAGGCGTTTAAACCCATACCCGGGGCAAGACCAACAGGCCAGTTAGCGTACATCCCCATTAAGATAGTGGCAATTGCCGCACCTAAACATGTTGCAAGGAATAAACCGTCAAACGGCATACCTGTTTTTGACATGATGATAGGGTTTAAAAACATAATATATGACATGGTCACAAAAGTGGTAAGACCGGCCATAAGCTCAGTTTTTACCGAGGTATTATGCTCTGATAGTTTAAAGAGGCGTTCTATTAGACCGACGTCTTTAGATTGCTCTTCTGGTTTTTCGTAAGATTCACTAACCTGTTCCATAACTACAGTTCTCTCGTTGATTTATATTTAAGGTCGTTTATTTCTATTTTTTTAAAGTTTGACCTACTTGTAATAATTTTTTAAAAGTTTGACCTTTTATCGTACATAACACCAAATAATATTTGGTGAAAACTACGGCTGCTAATTTCTAGAAAGAGGCTGTGTTGGACCCTGTTTCTATGTAGCTGACTCATTAATACATAAAAAAAAGTTAAAGTTAACTAGTAAAATACTTTGTTAATTTCATATTATGAAATGCCTGTGAAACCTTTAATACCGGCGCAATCCCATAAAATTAAAGATGACTGAAGAGAACGCTGAAAAACAACCTAAGGCGTTTCACATTGTAAAACCAAGTTGACTTTAATTACCAACCAACAAGAGCTCCCACGATTGTTTGTTGGATTTGTACTTTTACATTGCCGTATCTATATATTGATGTACTCAGATAATAGTAGCACTTCAATCCTATACTTAAATGATAAAACTTGTCAATAGTGTCAAGTTTTGCTTTTTTAGTGTACAATTTATCTTTGCCAAGTTAAAAAAGGCATAAATGTAATGAGTGAATCTTGTGATAAAACAAGAGACTCTTTTTGCCATTTACAGAAGGTTTTAGTTTTCATTTTGTATTTAGCTACCCTAAACCATTCATTTGAACAGTACTTAAAATAAGGTAATCATGCTTTCTTTATCACATTTTAATAAACAGACAATTAAAGGGGACATTTTTGGTGCGTTAACATCAACTATTGTCGCGCTTCCTTTTGCCTTAGCTTTTGGTGTTACTTCAGGTGCAGGCGCAAGTGCAGGTATATATTGTGCGATATTAACGGGTTTGTTTGCTTCATTGTTTGGCGGTACAAACCAACAGATTTCAGGGCCCAACACTGGCTTGACCGTTGCTATGGTCGCTATTTTGACGAGTTTTGTGGCGCAATCTCCTGAAAATGGCATTGCCGCGGCGTTTACCGTGGTCAGCCTTGCGGGCATATTTCAAATGTTATTTGGTTTTTTTAAGCTAGGTAAATACTTCATCCTAGTATCATACCCTGTTATTTCCGGCTTTACCTCGGGCATTGGCGTGTTAATTATTCTTTCCCAATTAGAGCCGCTTTTTGGTAATGCGCTACCTGACTTGCAGCTATCAGCTGACACTTTTACCAGTACCAATACCATGGTTGGACTTGCTTGTTTATTAGTACTGTTTATTTGGCCGGTGAAATATAGCCGAATTGTGCCAGCCAGTATTATTGCCGTCATCGGCGCAACCCTATTTTTTGTGTTCTCGGGTACGCAAATACCTGTCGTTGGCGCAATCTCAAGTGAATTACCCTCATTTAATTTACCTGTATGGGAAAGTGGTTTAGCCAGTGAAATGATCAAGTCAGCATTGTTAATCGCTACTTTGAGTACCCTAGACTCGTTAATGACGTCACTCACTGTTGATAGTATTACCAATGAACTCCATGATTCAGACCAAGAGCTAGTGGGTCAAGGTATAGGTAATGTTGTTGCTGGTTTGTTTGGTGCTTTACCCGGTGGTGGCGCAACGATGCGAACGGTAACCAACTTAAGAGCTGGTGGTACCACGCCATTATCAGGCATTTTGCACGCATTATTTATTCTTGCAATTGTGTTGTGGGCAGGTGAGTACACCGCTTATATTCCTATTGCGGTGTTAGCAGCCATATTAACGCATGTCGGCATCAGTATTATTGATTGGAACTTTTTAAAACGATTACACCAAGTGCCGCTATTTAGTGCTGGCTTGATGATTTTAACCATGGTTATGTCTGTTGCTTTTGATTTGGTAACCGCGGTTTTGGTTGGAGTATTCCTTGCCAATTTAGTGACTATTCGCCGATTGTCAGAGATTCAGTTAGATAATATTAAGCTTTGCACCGTCAAAGAAGCAGAGCATATTACTCTAGATGAGATGGTGCTATTTGAAGCACTAGATGACAAGGTTTTATTGTTAAACATTTCAGGCCCTATCGGGTTTGGTGTTGCACGTGGTTTAAAGCAAAGTGTTTCAAAAACCGATCAAAATAAAGCACTGTTAATTGATTTAACCGACGCACGTTTTGTTGGGGTTACTAGTACTATTGCTATTGAAGAAATTATTGTTAGCTATCAAAGTCAGGGGCGTGACATTATGCTTTCGAGTGTCTGTGATCGCGTTAAAGAGGATTTTGAAAAACTTAAATTGCTTGAGAAAATTCCAGCGGAGCATGTTTTTGAAACACGCCTAGCAGCTTTGAGCTATTTAACTAAAAAGTTTACTAATAGCTAGTTTGCTCGTATCACCTAAGATACGAGCCACACAAAAATGACTAATAGCCTTTACGGAGAGTCATTTTTGTACTGAGTAAGTGCCAAGTGATAACACAATAAACAAGCTAAATACCATAAGTCTTTAATGAGAAAGTGGCCGGTAGCCGATAACACAGTGTCACTTGATAAGGCTGCAGAGTAAGAGAATAAAAATGTTTGCGTGACGATGAATACCAACCCAGACATTATTATAGCGGCTGCTCTGAGTTTTGGTTTATATATCGCTACAATCAACAAAGCTGCTGCAATTAAATCATAAAATCCAATAATATTTGAGGTGGTTTGTACGCTAAAGAAAGTATAAAGCCAACTCATCAGCGGCGAACTTTGTACTAGGCCTTCAATGCCTTGAGCTTCGATTAGTGTAAATTTCATACCGCCAATCCAGAGTAAAACAATGACCACAGGTAATGCACTTAACCAAGCCGAAGTTAGCGGCGTTAACCTTGGTTTTAATAGCATGACACCTATAGCGAGCAGCGCAAAGTATTTAATTACACCTTGACCAGAGCCTATTACAGGAAAACCACCCATAGAAGCAATCCACATAGAATCTGCTGCTAAGCTAACTAAAGGGATCACACTTACTATTATCAACAAATATCCTAGCATTGTGCGAAAGGCATTTACCTTTATCGCTATTACCGCTAAAACAGAGCTACTAATAAAAGCCAATACAGCCAAGTAATTAAAATGGTTAGCAGAAAGCCAATGGCTAATTTGGAAAAAATCTGTTGTGGTAGTTATCTGTTTTCCAGGCCCTAATAGCAGCATACTTATTGCCAGCAAGAAGTTGGACAAAGCAATTAACACTAGGGAAGAGGAGAGTTGTAGAGGTTTCACGAGCAATAAATCCTATTTAACCTCAGCTAGGGTTAAGAGATAAGTTAACAGTCTAAAGTTATTAGGCTTGTTATTATACTAACTCACTAGCTTGATAGTTTTTCTTAATTCAAGGCAAATTCAGTAACAATAGTTATTCTATTATTGATGAATTTAACGCAGAAGTAAGGAAAAATAGCTGTTAGGGAGCTATTTATTATCCCGAGCTGAGGTTATTTAAGTAAAGGTTGATTATTTATGGCAATAAGACCTGACAAAGGAAATTTAATTTCATTATTCGTTAATTAACCCAAGACTATTGCACTAAAAAATCCGATAATTAGCACCATTAAGATAAATCAGCCGTTTGGCTGCATATAACTGCGGAATTATATCAATGGAAATCAAAGTTAACTTTCTCGACAACCTTAGACTTGAAGCCAAGTTTGATGACTTTACGGTCATTGCTGATCAGCCGATTCGTTATAAAGGCGATGGCTCTGCACCGGGACCTTTTGATTACTTTTTAGCATCATCAGCGATGTGTGCCGCCTATTTTGTTAAGGTTTATTGTAATTCTCGTGATATTCCTACTGAGAATATTCGCTTATCACAAAATAACATTGTTGATCCTGAAGATAGATATAATCAAATCTTTCAAATTCAGGTTGAATTACCAGAAAGCATTTCAGAAAAAGACAAAAAGGGTATTCTTCGCTCTATTGATCGCTGTACCGTAAAAAAAGTTGTGCAATCAGGACCTGAGTTTAAAGTTGAAACCGTTGACAGTCTTGAAGAAGATGCACAAGCGATGTTGATGCAACAAGCAACAGACGGCGAAAGCACCTATATTTTAGGGAAAGACTTACCGCTAGAAGAAACTATTGCCAATATGTCAGGGCTTTTGGCTGATCTTGGCATGAAAATCGAAATTTCTTCATGGCGCAATATTGTACCGAATGTTTGGTCATTACATATTCGTGATGCTGCATCACCTATGTGTTTTACCAATGGTAAAGGCGCAACCAAAGAAAGTGCATTGGCTTCAGCGTTAGGTGAATTTATTGAACGCCTTAACTGTAATTTTTTCTATAACGATCAATTCTTTGGTACAGATATCGCCACCAGTGACTTTGTTCACTACCCTAATGAAAAGTGGTTTAAACCAGAAGCTGATGATGCCTTGCCGCAAGATATTTTAGATGACTACTGTTTAGGTATTTATAACCCAGATGGTGAGTTACGTGGTTCAAACTTAGTTGATACCAATTCAGGCATGAAAGAACGCGGTATTTGTTCAATTCCCTATGTACGTCAGTCTGACGGTGAAACCGTTTACTTCCCATCAAACTTAATTGAGAACTTATTTTTAAGTAACGGCATGAGCGCGGGTAATAATTTACCGGAAGCGCAAGTTCAGTGTTTATCTGAAATTTTTGAACGTGCGGTTAAAAAGCAAATTATTGCACAAGAAATTGTATTACCAGAAGTGCCAAAAGCGGTAATTGCTAAATACCCAAGTATTTTAGCGGGTATTGAAGGCCTTGAAGCACAAGGTTTTCCTGTTGTGGTAAAAGATGCTTCTTTAGGTGGTCAGTTCCCGGTGATGTGTGTCACCTTGATGAACCCTAAAACCGGTGGTGTTTTTGCTTCATTTGGTGCCCATCCAAGTTTTGAAGTTGCTTTAGAGCGCAGCTTAACTGAACTTTTACAAGGCCGAAGCTTTGAAGGCTTAAATGATGTACCTAAGCCTACTTTTAATAGCATGGCGGTAACAGAGCCTGAAAACTTTGTTGATCACTTTATCGACTCTACGGGGGTTATTTCGTGGCGTTTCTTTAGTGACAAAGCGGATTACGCGTTTGTTGAGTGGGATTTCTCTGGCAGCAATGAAGAAGAAAATGCTGGTTTAATGGCTATTTTAAAAGACATGGGCAAAGAAGTGTATGTTGCAGAATTTAACCAACTTGGCGCCACGGCTTGTCGTATCTTAGTACCAGATTACTCTGAGGTTTACCCGGTAGAAGATTTAATCTGGGACAATACCAACAAGGCATTAGAGTATCGCGAAGATATTTTAAATCTGCATAGATTAGATGATGACGAACTTGCCAGCTTGTTTGAGCGTCTTGAAGATAGCCAACAAGATAATTACATTGATATTCGCACTTTAATTGGTATTGAGTTTGACGAGAATACTGTTTGGGGACAGTTAACGATTTTAGAGTTAAAAATCCTTATTTGTTTAGCTCTGGGGGCGTTAGAGGATGCAACCGAGTTGGTTGGTGAGTTTTTACAATATAACGATAATACCGTTGAACGTGGTTTATTCTATCAAGCAATCATTGCAGTGCTTGAAGTGACCTTAGATGAAGAGATGGAACTAGAAGACTTTATTCATAACTTTAACCGTATGTTTGGTGAAGAGAATATGAAAAATGTTGTTGGCTCTGTGTATGGCGAGGTTAGATTCTTTGGCTTAACAGAGACCAATATGAACCTAGACGGTTTAGATAAACATTTGCGATTAATTGAAAGTTATAAAAAGCTTCATCAAGCAAGAGCGAAAGCCGCTAGTTTATAGAATTAATTAATAACATTATCAAAAGTCGGTTACTGGTTTCAGTAACCGGCTTTTTTATGGCTGCTATTTACCAGAGGATTGATTGTTCAAACAATGAAAGTAAAAAATTCGCTTTCACCATATGAAATTTCAAAAATATATAACGGCAGTTGAAGATAATGTGAATTAATTAATTTGTCTGTGATATAAAAGTATAACTATTTTTTCAAATACTTAATTAATAAAAGGTTATAGGGAAATATGAGAAGAACTTCATCCATTTTAAAAAAACATCGAGCTGGTGAACGTGTTTATGTGCCAAGTGACTCACGTGACAATCAGTATATTTTAGCGGAAATCCCGCTTACGGATAAATTAATTGAACTAGTTTGTGGTGGGGTTGATGAAGCTTCAGCCAAACCATATCAAAAATTCTATCAGGCGCTTTCTCACAAGGTGTTTGATATTGTTGAAGAGCATGGCCTATCCCATGTGAATTTTGTCGCTAATAACCGTTTAGTTCGAGTGCGTTATAGTGGTGAACAACAAGTATTGCATACCGAGCAGCAATCATTCTTCTTTTATTGTCCTGAACACAATAGTACCTTTAAAGGCTATTTTGATGGCGCAGTACGCGCAAGAAAAATTAAAATACTTTTCTTAGCTACAGGTCAAGAGCTTAGAGTCAACTCAGGTCAATTCCATAGCAAGGTTTACCAAGCAATTAAAGATATCTCAAACGCTGTTGGTTTAGCGGAAAATGAAATTAAATTGCGTGATCATCAACATTTAACCTTCGATGTTTTTGCTAAAGATAAAGGCGATACTAATTCTGTTAGCCATACCTTTAGAGAAATAGCTGACAGATATGAAAGCCAAAATCATAGTATTGCGAAAGACCATACGTCGATAACCTATGTGGTAGCGAGTATTCCGATGGCGCGCCGTTTGTTAAAAGGCGCTGAAATCGATTACTTATCAGATGAGCCATTTACTAAACTTTATCAAAAAATTGAAGGCGCTTTTAATAACGCATGTCATGGTAATCAAATTAACCAAGCGGCGATGATAGCCAATGGTGTATCACCCTTTGTCCGCTATGATGAAGATGAAACTGCAAACGTATCTGGAGAGCTAATATCAATTGGTGTTAACCCGAACAATGCCGAAAATCGCTTTTGCGTGCATTGGGAAGCGGATAAACTGGTTGATACCTTACGCTTTGTATTTTTTGCCGATAAAAGCGATGAAACGCACCATAACTATGGCAAGTTTGTTAATCAAGCTATCTCAGCAGTAAGAGCATTTTCTGATGAAGTAGACTGGAAAAAAGAAAGTGACGATATCATTGTACGTGTTCATCAACATGTGATGTTGAATGTTTAAAGTTCAATTTTAAAAATTGACTGCTTAAGCACTAACTTACAATGAGACAAAAAATCCAACACTTGTGTTGGATTTTTTTTAAGCTAAAAGAGAGTTACTGGGTAGATTGTACATAAGCGAGATATCGCTGATGAATTTTATACACATAATTGACCGGCTCTCGCCCACGAACATAACCAAAGCGCGCATGCTGATAATATTGCCTTTTTTGTAGCAATAACATGGCGCGCTCGACATTGTTAAACCATTTATCATCTCTTAACCCCAACTTTCTTGCCAGTCGCTGGGCATCTTTTACATGACCATAACCAGCGTTGTATGAGGCTAAAGAAAATAACACTTGTTCTTGAATCGGTAAATCATTGGAGAAGCGATCTCGGGTCCAATCTAAATACCTTACCCCGGCAATGATAGATTGCTCAGGGTCTTTTAAATCAGTAATGCCTAGCTCCTTGCCTGTTCTTGGCATCACTTGCATCAAGCCGATTGCTCCGGCATAGCTTTTCGCTTTAGGGTTGAATTTACTTTCTTGATACATTTGCGAGACGATAAGTCGCCAATCAAAATTATAGGCGTGAGCATTAGGTTGCACCAAGTTATCGTATGGAGAGAGATTTGAACCTGACATTAACCTATTTTCTATGACATCTTTATCCATTTTTCTCGCATGGAAATAGCGGTTTTTAACCACGTTATAAAAAGTTGATCGGTAATGAACACGAATAAACTGGTTTAAATGCTCGAGTAATTTCGGGTTGTTTTTTCTGATAATGTAAGAGTGCGGAACACTTTCATTTAACGTTAGTGGTGTTGCGATATCATCTCTAAATTTCTTCTCTATAGTCACTAAGTTGCTATCAGCAATCGTTAAGTCTATTTCTTTATCACCGACTTGCGCGATTAACAGCTCAGTTGCTGACATTTCATCAGCTTCAATCAAATTAACATCATAGTCAGCCACCAATTGTTGGGCTGTTTTCCAAAAGCTACTGCTTTTTCTAACGGTAATGGTTCTACCTTTTAGATCTTCAAGGCTTGATATTTTTTTAGCGTCTTTATGGGCTACCAATAACTCATCAACACGGTTGTAGCGTATGGTGCTCATAAGACCGTCGTGTTGATAATCTTTTAGACGCTCTGCAGTACGTGTTAACCCTGCGGCTATAACATCACCTTCACCATTTTGCAGCATTTCAAGCATTTCTTGATAGCTGTTAGCAACAATAATTTCTAACTTGGTATTATATTCGCGAGAGAACTTTTTCATTAATTCATATTCGAAACCTAATAATTCACCACGCCAAAGGAAGTAGGTTTCAGGGCTATTTCGGGTTATTACCCGTAAAGGTAATTTTTTCTTTTTAATGTGTTGAAAGTCTATGGTGCGGGTTGGCTCTGAAATTTCGTTGGCATGATGAAAAGAAATAATCTCATTTAAACGGCTGACCAGTTGATGGTTACCTTTATGAGTCGCCCAAGCAAGCTTTACCCTTTTAGGTAGCGTTAATGCGATTTTTATGTCTTTCCTGTATTGACTGAGCGCTTTAAATTCAGACAACTCAATAATGGAATAATCAATGTCGCCTTCAACAATTTTATCTGCTAAATCATCACTGCTAACAGCATGAGTCATTTCAGCTATTTCCCAATGAGGGGCTTGTGCATTGACAGTTTCGATATAGGAAGAGCCTACAGGCAAAGAAACCTTCATCTCATCTTTAAGTGATTTATTGTTACTGTCTTTGCGCGCAATAACAACTTCATAGTCTGAAGCTATGGGATAAGTAAAGTTTACGCGTTTCAACCGACTGTCGGTAATCGTTAAGTGGCGCGGGATAATATCGGCTTTAAATTGTTCAATGGCTTTAAACATTTCTTCATGGTTTTCAACTTTCAGCCAACGAATTTCCATACCACCTTCTGAGGCAAAGGCTTCTAATAAGTGGTGATGGTATAAACTATTAAAGCCTGAGCGTGGCAACCTGTCTTTTGTTTCCCAATTTAGCTTTAGCGCTGTGATATAACCCGATGCTCGGATCTCTTCAACCGTTCTAAAGCTGGTGCGCTTTTTCTTTTTTTCAGGTTTTGTTTGTTGCGCTTTTGCTACTATTTTAGGGGATTTTATGACAGTTTGCTTTGACTTCTTTTCGTCTATAACAGCCGCGACTTGCGACGCTTGCTCAAGTTTTTGTTGGGTCACCTCTGAAGCTGCAGTCTCTTCTTGAACTTCATCACTACTGTTGGTTATTAGTAAAGTGAGCAGTATGAATAATAAGAGGAATATGAGAGCAAGGTGACCTTTAGGCAGCATAAATCAATTTGGCATAGTCATGAAAAGTATCTTTGTAGATTACCGACTTAACTGAAAAAATGAAAGTTAATTCAGCTTATTCTTAAGCGAAATGATGACAAAGCCGCTATTTAACCAAGGTTACTTTACTGATGTTTTTTTACTTTATCACACTCAACCGTGGCATCCTTTCTTGTACATCTTTGTTTCGATATTGTTACAAAGCTATAACAGTAAATAAGGTAAAAGTAGGTATATTGGCAAATGAAAACCTTCATTGTTGACTTTTAAATCGAATTATAAGGCGCTGATGTAGGGAAAGCTGCTAAGGAATATAAGCAAGGAGTGAGCGAATAAAAATGCTTAGAGCCCTTGTAATGCTTCATTGAACTTAGTTACTTATCATCCTTTAATTAAATGCTGTGCCTTATGAAAAATACAATAACGTTTACCCGTAATAGCAACCTAGATTGGTACCAGTGGTGGTTAAAAACAACAAAGTAATCGTTATTTTAGCTAAATATTTATTTATAAATAGCAAGTAAAATATCGACGGATAACTCCTAGAGTCTAAGCAACAAGCTGTTACCTTGTCATTACAATTGATGACAGCTTTTCCTTTCATTTTTGTTACTTTTATATCACGTGTAGCAACACTTGCTTTCTGATTAAAAGGTGAAATAAAAATGAAAAGAAATAATCAACGCACAATAAAATCAAATTCAAAAACGAAGTCTTTATCTAATGAGCTTTTGAAAAAAATGGCGCGTTTAAAGGCTGCAAAAGCGAAGTTTTCACAATAGATGAAAAGTTATTAACACTAAAAAGCTTAATAGTTAATTTTGCACTTGGCATCTTCTATCGGTGCAATAAACCTTTCTAATTACCTATATATCATTCAAGCCAATACTGTCTAAGTATTGGCTTTTTTGCTTTTCACTAAAGCTTGGGCAGCTATTCTAGCCAAGTATTGGTATGAATCTCTTCACTTTATTACTCATATATTATGCCAAAAATTAACAAATAAATTATTTTGTATACAATATACCTTGCGTGCGTTAAGGTAATAAAAAAACCAAATAGTCTAATTTAGCTGGCACTAACATTGAAGATCTAATCAGTGTTGTAAGCTACCAAAGGGTGAAGTGCCTATATGCACGACGCTTATCTAAAACAATAAATACAATAACGAGAATATTTTTATGCGTTTAAAACATCTTGCACTCTTAAGTATACTAACACCACTTGTTGCCTGTGATAGTGGTGTAGAGCAAGTGGCATCTAAAGCTGTTAACCCGAGTAAAACTGTTACCTCTGAAAGTAAGCCCGAGTTAGCGTTAAATGATTTAGCTAATACTTTACAAGATAGATGGCAATTAACCGATGATGGCTTAATTTGGCAAGTAAAAGACAGCCATGAAGATCACATTGAAATGAGTGGCGAGCAAGTATCGGCAATTATCTATTATGGTAGTAAAAAGCAAGGTAATCTGTCTTTAAAGCGCAAATTGGTGTGGCCAATGCTGCGAACTATTCCTAATGACACACATGCTAGTCTTATTCATGACTTTGATTTAGCTATTTCCCCAACTATCCATATTGATGGCGATACGGTTAAGCAGTCTCAATTAACAAAAGTAAAAATTGATGGATTGCTTACGCTAACAACAGCATTAACTAATCAAGTTACATTAACTAGAACGCTAGCACCAAGCCCAACAAAAGCGCTAATGGTTGAACGTTTAACCTTTAGTAATCACGGTAAAAAATCGGTAAAGCTTGCTGTTGATGAATTAAATTACCGCTTTAGTACCGCAGAAAAAGCAGGCGTTTATGGTGCTTATAAAATTCAGGCAACAAGTAGTAAGGTCAATGAGTTTGTACTTAATAGGGGGCAGTCAATAGAGGTGTTTGTTGATTTTAAGGCGACAAAGTCAGGTCAAACTAATGTCTTTGATGGCGCTACAGAGCTACAAGCACGAATTGATTATGTCGCCAGTCTAAAAAATGACCTACAGCTTGTTACCCCTGATCCTGTCATTAATAAAATGTTTGATTTTGCAAAGCTACGTGGCGCTGAGTCTATTTTCAGAACGAAAGGTGGATTAATGCATGCTCCAGGAGGAGGGCGTTATTATGCCGCCATTTGGGCAAACGATCAGGCAGAGTATATCAATCCATTTTTCCCCTTTTTAGGTAATGAGAATGGCAATGAATCTGCGATAAATAGCTTTCGTCATTTTGCCCGTTTTATTAATAATGAAGGTAAACATATCCCTTCTTCCATAATCGCAGAAGGTGATGATATATGGGATGGCGCAGGCGACAGAGGAGATTGTGCCATGATCGCTTACGGTGCTAGTCGTTATGCTTTAGCCAAAGCGGATAACGCGCAAGCAACCGAATTATTACCGCTTATTGATTGGTGCATTGAATATAGTTACAGCAAAATATCTGCTGATGGGGTTATTGCGTCAGACAGTGATGAACTTGAAGGACGCTTTCCTGCTGGAGATATTAACTTAAGTACTAACATGCTCACTTATGGCAGTTTAGTTTCGGCGAGTTATTTATATCAAGAATTGGGCCGCACAGAGTTGGCAACAAGTTACCAGCAAAAGGCTGAGCAACTTCGCGATAATATTGAAAAATATTTTGGTGCAACTGTTCAAGGCTATGAGACGTATCGTTACTTTGAAGGTAATAGCAAACTTCGCGCTTGGATTGCTTTACCTTTTACCTTCGGTATCTTTGAAAGAAAACAAGGCACGCTAGATGCCTTGCTATCAGATGATTTATGGAGCGCAGACGGAATTTACTCTGAAGCTGGTAATAAAACCTTTTGGGATAGAGCTACCCTTTATGCGTTTAGAGGCATTTTTAACGCACAAGAAACGGATACTGCCATGCGTTATTTTAAATACTATTCTCGCAAACGCTTATTAGGAGAACATGTTCCTTATGCTGTAGAAGCTTGGCCTGAAGGAAATCAACGTCATTTATCGGCAGAAAGTGCTTTGTATGCACGTACGGTAACCGAGGGAATGTTTGGTATTGAGCCGACAGGTTTTTCTCGAATGAATGTTGCCCCTTACCTACCAAGCGGTTGGCAAAATATGTGTTTGAACAATATCAGAGCGTTTGCTAACAACTTTGATTTGTGTGTTAGCCGAAGAGCTCAAATTTCCCAAGATGAAGGTAATTTTGAGGTAACAGTATTAAGTGCTAATGGTGACAAACAGAATATACCTTGGGATGGGAAGTCACCGTTAAGTATTAGTCTTTAATTGAAGAAAATATAATTTTTAACAAAAATTAAAGATAACAAAAAGATACATTGTATTGACAGTGTTTAACGGTTATTTATTACAGGCGGATTACAGTGTAATTAGCTTGAATAAATGAGGTAAATGATATGTCATTACAAACAATGAATAATAAATGGGAATATCTAAATATTAGTAATTACTTTGCAGATATTCATCACTTTAGCTCTGATGAGTTTTCATCATCACCAACATCTTTAGCTGATTTTGTTCACTCATGTGAAGGAAAAAATATACGAGGTGAAAACATTCAAACCATTGAAAGAGCGTTAGAGCTTGCTCGTTATGTTGAAAATGGTGTTGAACCAAGTTATGCGATAAAAACAGTTTGGGCTGACTTTCCTTTGAATAAAAACTCACAATAATATTTATGCAGAATAACCAAAAAAACTAAAGCCCTTCAGCTAACTGCAGGGCTATGCTTAAGCCTGATATTCTAGTTATTGCAGGCATTAACTTTCCTCTACTGTCTGAAATACAAGGTTAATGTCCCCGGTAAAATATTTCAACTTTACATAAAGCAACCTATGCGATGAATTAGCTTATAGGGATGTTTTATAACGCTTAATCAGCATATTAAGCACCTTAGCTTGAGCCTGTGAAACGTTTTCTCCTGTGGCGTTGAATATAACCATCACAGCAAAATTTTCTGCAGGGGCAATCATCCATTCGGCTAACCAAAAACTATTGGAGCCAGTGTGGGTGAGTAGATTGCCATTTGCCCACTCAACTTCAAAGTTCCCCCAACCGAGTGCATAATCAGCATCGACTACTTGATGCAGCTTTTGATACGAACGTGCAGATATAATATTATCGTCGCCTCTTGCTCCGTTAAGATGCGCCATCAGATATTGCGCTAATGAAGTTAAATCAGCATTTACTGTACCTGCAGGACCCATCACATAGGGAATATTCACGCCTTCAGAGGGCATGCGAGCTTGCCAATACCCTTCGTTATAAGAGTGGCCACTTATTTGCTCTGAAGTACTATCAAAATTTGGTGGCCCGAAACCGGTATTGTTCATATTTAACGAAGAAAACAACTGGTTTTTCATCAGTTCTTCCCAAGAAACCCCCGAGGCTCTTTCTAGCATATGGCCAGCAATTACATAACCGCCATTGCTGTAAAGGTGTTTACCGCGCTCAGTTTCCGGTTCACTATTGAGCATTTCTTGAGTCCACTTATTGCGCTGCTCAATCAATGGAGTTGTGCTATCTTTCCACTGTGTGTCCCAAGCACTAGCTAAATCTCTTGGTAGCCCTGAAGTGCTTGATAATAGCTGGGCGAGTGTTACATCTTCATAGATAGGCTTGATGTTTCCCAACAGCTCAGGAAAAACCTCTTCAATGGTAGAGTCGAAGCTTATCAATTCCTGCTCTACTAACATAGCAGCAAGGGTAGCCGTCATAGATTTGGTGAGTGAGCCAATATGCCAACGATCATTTATTGAAACATCTTCCTTTTTATTTGCGCCTCTGAAACCTGCAACCTCCATTTCAACAATCTCATTGCCTTTGATAATCACCCCAGCAACTGCGGGAATATTATAAGTTTGCCGGATGGCTTCTAAGTTAACTTTAAGTTGGCCATCACCGGCTTGACCTGTATCTTCTGGTAACTTCGATAAATCAATTGTGGGCTGCTCAGGTGTCGGTTGTTCCGTATTACCACAGCCAACTATCATTACACTGATAACGAGTAGGCTCAATACCTTGATTGAGCAGGCTAATATTTGCACGTTTTATTTCCTTAAATACGTTTTGTTAACTAAAAAGAGCAGGTTAAGTTCTGTCTCTTATACACATCTGACGCTGCCGACGATC
>CAJXPG010000048.1 GCA_913057925.1 uncultured Colwellia sp.
CAGCGTCAGATGTGTATAAGAGACAGAGTTGGTACTGTTTGTTTGCAGGTAAAAAACGTTTTCCTGAGCGCTTATCTAGTGCACCGATAACGACTAAGGTCGCGCCAACAGCAGATATTGAAAACTATTGCCAAACAGTTAGCCAGCACTTTATTGATCATCAACAACAGCTAAAAAGTTTATATGCTGAGAAATGGCCTGAGAATAATTAGTCAGCTTGTTTAGAATAAGCACGCTAACAAAAAAGGCTATCATGAGTTGCTAGCCTTTCATACTATCTTATTTTTTTACCCTTAATACTTTACGGCTACCTCTATAAAGGTTGCATGCCGTATTGTTTGATCTTGTTAATTAGCTCTCTGTGATTAGGTAGTGCATTATTAAGCTGCTCACTCACATCAACAATATTCTGCGCATGCTGCTTAGCGTTATGTTGATAATTTGCATCCTTTACAGCTAACTTAGTGTTAAAGTCCATGCCATACAGTAAATACAGGTAATTATCATAATCAAATACTTCAAATTTACTAAAGAAGTCTTCTTTTTGTGGCGTGAATTGCTGCCACAAGGCTAACCTTTCCTTCAAGGTTTCAGGAATGGTTTCTGGCTTTTTATTATCTAACCAGAATTGTGAATCAGTTCTATCAGAAATGCAGTAATGTAACTTAACAAAATCAACTACGCGATCCCACGCATAGCCCATCACATGATTAAAACGTTTCTCTAAGCCTGCCATATCCGCTTTTGATTCTGGGAACCTATCGCCTAAGAAGTTAGCAGCAAAATCTGTTAACAAAATGGAGCTTGCTTCAAGGGGCTCTAAAAAACCTTGTGCTAAGCCTAAAACCACACAGTTTTTATGCCAAAATTTTTCTCTGTGGCCAACCTTCATTGGTAATTTCCGATAGCTTAAGCCTTCTTTATTGCCGTCTAAATATCTATCTAACTTAGCCGTGGCCTCTTCATCAGACATGTGGTTGTTCGAGTAAACAAAACCGACACCACGGCGATTAGTTAACGCGATATCCCAAATCCAACCAGCCTGATGCGCGGTCGCTAAAGTATAAGGCGGAATTTCATCAGTCTCTTTTGTGGGCACTTGCACTACAAGCGCTGTATTAACTAATAACTCTTTTGATTTATCGACAAAAGGTACGTTAAGGGTTTTATCTATGAGTAGTGATTCAAAACCAGAACAGTCAACATAAAAGTCATAAGCTTGCTCACCATACGCATCCGTTATGAGAGATGTAATTTCCCCGTCATCATTTAGCTCAACTTGCTTAACATTAGCCTTAAGGTGCTCTACGCCAAATTTTTCTGTGGCATTCTCAGCTAACAACTCTGCAAACTTGGCTGCATTTAAATGGTAAGCATAACCTAAGTCACCTTGATACTCTGGCGTAGTGATGAACTTGGGGGCTTTGGCTTGCTCACAAGCACTATGCTGTGCAGAGACAAAGTCGGCATAATGTTTTTCTTGGCCTTCCTTAAACCATTGCGCAGTAAGATCCTCACCATACTTACTTGGCACATCGAATAAGTGATGGAAGTAGTTTTCTTTGGTCGAGCTGTCTTTATCCATCCAATTAATAAACTTAATGGATTGTTTAAACGTGGCTTCACAGCGCCTGAAAAATTCAGTTTCACTAATACCAAAGCTCGCTAAGGTTTTTCTGATATTAGGCACCGTGCCTTCACCAACACCAATCGGCGGTATATCGGGTGACTCAATCAGGGTGACAGATACCTGCTCATTATTGTGCAGCTGTTTTCCTAGGTGATTTGCAGCTAACCATCCCGCAGTACCACCGCCAACAATAACGACTCTTTTAATTGTCATAACACCCTCTTTAACTTCTTTTTAGCTTATCTTTAACTAAATCAATAACCCTTATTTATATCACTGAATGAGTGCCTGTGATAGTCGAAAAGTTATTAACAATGCCTCATATTAATACTATTTGAACTAGCGAAAAAATAGCATTAAAAAATATTAATCACACTTAAAACATACTTAAAATACAATAAGTAAAAATAATTTTTACTAATAAAAAAGCCCAGCAAATGCTGGGCTTTCTTTAAACTAAAAGTTAGTTTTTAGTTAACGATTGTTTCTTAGAAACGAACCGCAACACCTAGCTTAAATGTAGCTTCGCCATCGAAGCTCCATGCTGGGTAACCACCTTTAAGCTCATCTTTAACTTCTGCTGTAAGTGGTGCAACACCAATTTGAACACTATCTTCTTCTAAAATGTTAGCCGCTTCAAAAGTAACGTCTAAGTATTCAGTCGCAGACCAAGTAGTACTAAAATCTAGTGTACCGTAGGCTTGATGTTCACGGTTACCGTAGAAACCTGGTAATTCACGAATCATGTACTCTGAACGCCAGTTATAAGCTAAACGAGCTGAGAAGTTATCATTCTCGTAGAAACCAACTGTGTTTACCGTATGCTCTGAAGAATCAGAGAAAATAGCAACTTGATCAGGGTAGTTATCAGCAGGAGAACTTGCATCAGCATACGTGTAGTTTAGTGAGTAACCAAAACCGTTATCGAATGCGTCTTGAAGTTGTAGTTCTAAACCTGTAATGCTACCACCGTCTGCGTTATAGTTTGTAGACTTAGTCCAACAATCATATACGCCAGTACCACATGAGCTTCCACCAGCTGCGATTAAATCGTTATCTTCAATACCGATTTGTTGGTTTAATACTTGTGTAGTTGAGATGAATGAGCTTACGTCTTTATAGAATAAAGTCGCACCAGCCATACCGTCTTCAGAGAAGTACCATTCAATACCTAAATCAGCTTGGAAAGCTTTAAATGGTTCTAAGCCAACATTACCTTTTGAAAGAACTTCGTTACCAGCAGTACCGTCATTGTAACCTGCTAAAGATGAAGCAGAGAACATATCAGAGTAGTTAGGACGAGACATTACTTGTGCAGCAGCAGTACGTAAAATTAAGTCCTCAGCTAAATCAAATGCAACGTTTACACTTGGTAAGATCTCTGAGTAGCTAGCAGTATCAGTTGATAATGTATCAGCATAGTTACCTTGAGCATCTAGTGCATAGTAATCTGATGATGCATCAGTTGATACATAACGAACACCAAAGTTACCACGGTAACCGTCACCGTCGAAATCAGCCATTACATATAATGAAAGGTTTTCTTCTTCAACCGTCCCGTAACCTGGTTTGTCTACTTCTTCACCAGTAATAAAAGAGCTAGCATCAGCAATCATTGCATCTAAGTTAGGGTTAGGTAATGTGTAACCTGCACCTGAAGAAACTGTTCCTGAGTAAAATGCAGATGCGTTTTGCGCAACGATATCTGTATCAACTAGATTAAAAGTCTCTTGCTTAACAGAGTGATCTGCATAACGTAAACCAGTTTTAATGGTTGAAACAATGCCTAAATCTACAGGTACTTCAACATCTAGGTTTAAGTAAGTTTCTTCATCTGAGTTCGGTTGTCTTTTCGTCGCCCAACCAGCAGAAGCTAAATCACCTTGAAAGTCTGAAGCTTCAAAAGATTTGTTAGCTACATCAATGTTAATAACATCACCAGTTGCATCATAAGTACCTGCGTAATCAGCTGGAGTACCTAACCAGAAACCGTAGTTTGCAGTTAAATCAGTACCACCTTCAGATTTAGTGTTACCAACACGACCTGAAACAGTGAAGCTGTCTGCTTCGTATTTCCAATCAAAATCAACAGTGTCAGATGTCATACCTGTTTTACGTGCCCAAGTTTGTGCCCAACCTGGGTTAGCACCTGTACCTGGACGAGTGTAAAAAGTACATGCACCAGCAGCGTTTGTTTGATTACAAGCAGCATCTTTGTCATCTGGGAACATAACGAATAAAGAAGTGTTAGCATTGTTCGCTTCAAGATCTAATGTCATTACGTTAAGACCGAACTCTAACTCATCAGTAGGAGCAAATTGTAGCGCAAGGTTAAGTGCTGTACGGTTACGATCTTGTTGGAAGGTTGTCGGAACAATGTCACCCCAACCTAATAAAGACTCGATACCGTTACGTTGGTATTGCTTATCAGAAACAGAAGCTGCAACTAAAACACCAAAATTTTCTGAATCATTTTTCCAGCTGTATAAGCCAGAAAGCTCAGGGTTAACTTCTTCAGATACTGTACCGTAGTCAGCTTTTACGCTAGCAAAAATTGTGTTTGCATCTAAATCTAGAGGCTTACGCGTTTTTACGATTACAGTACCACCGATACCACCTTCAACGATATCTGCTTGTGAAGATTTGTATACTTCAATACCGCCAACTAGTTCAGGTGGTAATAATGTATAGTTAAAGCTACGGTCAATTGACTGTTGGTCATACCAACCAGTAGAAGCTACTGAGTGACCATTTAATAAAGTACGCGTTAACTGTGAAGAAGCACCACGAATTGATACTTGTTGGCCTTGACCAAACTGACGGTTAACAGCAACACCTGGGATACGTGCTAATGACTCACCAACATCTCCATCAGGGAATTTACCGATATCTTCTGAAGATACAGCATCTACCACTGAGTTTGAAAAACGCTTAGCGTTTAGTGAGGCTTTTAATGAACCACGGATACCAGTTACCTGGATAACTTCAACTTCTTCTTTGTTTACTTCAGAAGCTGCTTCTTCGGCTGCCATAGCTTGTGAAGATACACCAGCTAGGATCATAGCGATTGAACTTGCTAATGCGCCTTTTTTAAATGTTTTAGTTGACATCGACTTTCCCTTACACACGTTTTGTTTTTTAAAATGTTTTATTTGTACTTAGAATAATTTTTTTGGTTTTACGACAGCGCTGTCAATATTTAATGACAACGCTGTCATAAGACTTATAAAACCATAACGTTTATTTTTACGTTTGACCAGAATAAATTCACTAAAAATTGCAGCATGGTCACAAAAAAACACAAAGCGACTGAATTTTAAGGATTTTTCAATTAATTTATTTTGTTATCAATTATGCATTTATCGAAAAAGTTAGCAGTTTTTGTATGAAAAAAACTCACAATAGATTCCTGCATGACTTTTTATTCCGTTTTTTAGCATATTAATTCACGAATAATTTAAGAAAGCGTAAAAGTTATTTTTTTGAATCATTTGATTTGTCGACAAAAAAAAGCTAACCCCTGATAAAGGGATTAGCTTTTATATCGACACTTACTTTAGATTTGGCTGTGGGTAATGTGTTTTTAACAATTAAGCGCCAAAATGTAATTGTTAATTATTTTGCTGATTGGTAGAACTTTAATAGACTTGCTGTTGAACAGTCATGCTCTTCAGAAATATTATCTGACTCTAGTTCATCTTGAATTTCAGCCGCGAGACCTTTGCCAAGTTCAACCCCCCACTGATCAAACGAACAAATTTGCAAAATAATGCCTTGGACGAAGATCTTGTGCTCATAAGCGGCAATTAAGCTACCAAGGTTTCTAGGGTTGATACATTTCAATAAGATGGTATTGGTTGGTCTATTACCTTTGTGTACCTTATGAGGTGCAACTTTATCAATATAATCCGCAGTACGTC
Organism: uncultured Colwellia sp.; assembly: GCA_913057925.1. GTDB lineage: Bacteria > Pseudomonadota > Gammaproteobacteria > Enterobacterales > Alteromonadaceae > Colwellia. The sequence continues at coordinate 5,551 of CAJXPG010000048.1, forward strand.
CTTTCGCCTTTAAATCAGCCCTAACTTGCTCTTCATTAACACCAGCCATTAACGCTTGGGTTTGTGCGAAGAAGTTAGCCATTAACGTTTCATGATGCCCTTTTACTGGTGTGACACTTTCAACTGAACCGATAAAGTCCGCTGGCACAACGTTGTTACTTTGATGTAAGTATTGATAAAAAGCATGTTGTCCATTGATACCAAGCTCGCCCCATATTGAAGGCACTGTGGCGTAATCAACTTCATCGCCATCCCAACTAACCGACTTACCATTACTTTCCATCTCCGCTTGCTGTAAGTAAGCGGTCAACATATGTAACGTTTGATCGTAAGGTAGAATTGCTTGAGATTGAGAGCCTAAGAAGGTGGTGTTCCAGACACTGATTAATGCCATAATCGCAGGGAAGTTATCTTTTAATGGGGCGCTGATAAAATGCTGATCCATATCGTGAGCACCGGCAAGTAACTCTTTAAACTTATCAAAGCCTAAATCAAGTGCAATTGCTAAACCGATAGCAGACCATAAAGAGAAGCGACCGCCAACCCAGTCCCACATATCAAAAATGTTCTGCTCTTCAATACCGAAACTCATGGCATTTTCTTTGTTCGCAGTTACCGCAACAAAGTGTTTGGCCACTGACTTTTCATCAAACGATGCACTCGTTAACCAATTAATAGCTGTCTTTGCATTAGTCATAGTCTCAGTTGTAGTAAAAGTTTTACTTGAGACAATAAAAAGCACTTTTTCAGGTTCTAAAGGGCGAAGTACTTCAGCAATTTGCGCACCATCAACATTAGATACGTAATGTACATTCACACTACCATCGCTGTAATGCTTTAATGCTTCGGTTACCATTTGCGGACCAAGGTTTGAACCACCGACACCGATATTAACGATATCAGTAATACGTTTTCCTGAATAACCTAACCAATGCCCTTGACGTACTTTGTTTACAAAGACTTCCATCTCAGCTAATTGTTTTTGTACATGGTCAGTAACATTCTCACCATCGATAATTAGCGGTTCATCACTTTGACGACGCAGCGCGGTATGTAAAACAGCTCTGTCTTCTGTTTTATTGATTTTTTCACCTGAAAACATTTTAGCGCGCCAATCACACACTTCAGTTTCTTCAGCTAATGCTAGTAAAGCATCAATGGTTTCACTATCAATAAGGTTTTTTGAGTAATCAAGCAGCATGTTTGGCAGTTCAATAGAGAACTTATTGAAGCGCTCGCTATCTTGTGCAAACAAGGTGTTCATGTGCTGAGATTTTTTATCTTGGGCCAGTAGCTGAAGTTTCTTCCAGCTAGCTAATGTTTGACGAGATGACATACTAATTCCTATCAGGTATTTGAGACACGGTTATTGGCTTAAACACAATTAAAAACAGAGTATTTACTCCATTTAACTATTATGTACTGCGTTCTTTTCATGCTACCCTATTAAAAAATGACAGCGCTGTCAATTATTAATACCTTCTAGAATACTGTAAAAGTCTATAGATTACTACTCAGGGGCTGTGCAATAATACCAACTCTGGTATTGCCAGCGGATAAATAACAATAAGAACAGGGTTAACTGCAAATGAAAGCGACTATAAATGACGTAGCAAAAAAAGCTGGTGTCTCAATAAAAACAGTATCGCGTGTAATCAATAATGAGTCATCAGTTCGCCAGTTAACTCGTGAAAAAGTTCAACAAGCGGTTGAACTTCTTAATTACCAGCCAAATTTATCAGCACGTAACCTTGCTGGAACAAAATCATTCTCTGTCGCTTATATCTATGATAACCCGAATGCTTATTACATTATTGATATGCAAAACGGTATTTTATCAGCCTGCAAGCAACAAGGCTTCGAGCTATTAATTCACCCTTGTGATGCTAAAAATGAAAAGGTTACGGAAGAAGTGGTTAGCATGGTCAAGCAAGCACGCATTGCTGGCTTAATTCTAACGCCTCCGCTTTCTGAAATGCCTGAGTTTGTAAAATCATTAACCGCACTTGATGTTAAAGTTGTTCGAATAATGTCAGGGGATATTGCTCCCGATGATCTCACGCCATGTGTCATGGTAAACGATAGGGAAGCATCTCATACAATTACCCAACACCTTATCGAGCTTGGTCATAAAGATATTGGTTTTATTGCTGGTGATGCCAAGCATATGTCAACTATTGAGCGTTATAAAGGTTACCGAATAGCGTTAAAAGAAAATAATATAGACTTTAAAAAAGAACTAGTAATCGAAGGTGACTACTCTTTTGATTCAGGGGTTAATGGTGCTAAGCAACTAATGTCTGATCAAAACAAAGGAGTCCGCCCTACAGCGATCTTTTCTTGTAACGATGAAATTGCTGCCGGGGCATTATTTGCTGCAAGGTTAATGAACATTTCTATTCCTGAGCAATTATCAATTGTTGGTTTTGAAAACAGCCCATTCTCTAGACAAACCTGGCCTAAACTTACCACGGCCGATCAACCAAATAATGAGATTGCTGAAGATGCAGCAAACTTACTTATTAGCCAAGTGCGTAAACAGAAGAATCAACCGACTATTAGCAAGTATGTACCTAAACTTATTGTTAGGGATTCTACTGCTCAATATTAGGTTGATGATTAGCTTAGGATATCTTCGGGGATAGTGCTTAAGATAGTTTCAGGCGTAGTGCTAATAATTGCGCCAAGGTGCTTTAACCTTTCTTAGGGTTAAACGCCTCATTAATTTTCTTCATTTTAGCCACATAGTTTAGATGTGCTTTTCTTGCTGCTAAGATAAAAATAGTGATAACAATACCTATTGATGAAAATAATACAATGGGATCTTGTGCTAATGAATTGCTAAGCCATTCCATGGTTTACTGTCCTTAGTGTTGCAGAGCGATGTGAAGTATAGCTAATACCAAGTAACCCAGCAAAATGATATTAAACTGACAGTATTAGCTTATAATTTGGACGGATTCTAAGGCATTTAGTACAAGTGTTCAAGCCTTAGATTAGATTATCTAAATTCACTTCCACCTACTCTTCGAAATATGTTCCCCAACCATCATAGTCGACTTTACATTTTTTCGCCAAATCAAACATAGACTTAGTTTCTTTTTTTATTAAATCAATATCAAGCATTTGCTCAGTGACAATATCAAAGGCAAACACTTTCTCGCCATTTTCTAATTCAGCTTCTTCTGGCTCTTCTATTTCTAAGCCAAGTTTAAAGGCAGTAACAGCGGCTTTTTCAAGTAACTCAAAGTCACTGCTAGCAAAATGATGCTCAATGGTATGATAAACTTCATCGTTAGTACCATCTTCAAGTAGCTCAGAAATTAACATCTCTGTGTGGCTGTACCATTGTTGTAATTCTTCATCAATCATGTGATTACCTATTTATATATTGCTTTATCTTTTAATTTAGTGCTTTTTATAAGCCGCAGCTTCAAGTGAAATCTGTTCAATTTTACTAGACATTAACTGGTGAACCTCATTCGCTTTAGCTCTTAAGTTTTCTCGCTCGAACTCATCAAGGCTAATGGGATCGAGAAACTCAATGATTACTTTACCGTTATCCCAGCGATTCAAGTTTATTGTTCCATGCTGATTACTGGCACAAATTGGTACGATAGGAACTCCAGCTTGCATGGCAGTTCGAAAAGCGCCGGTTTTAAGTGGCAATAAACCACGACCGCGGCTTCTTGTTCCCTCAGGAAACATCCAAATAGAAAGTTGATTCTTTTTAATTTTTTCAGCGGTTAATTCAATGGTGCCCAATGCCTTGTTAGTATTTTTCCGATCGATAAGTATATTGCCAGTAAGCCAATACATTTGACCGAAGAAAGGGATCCACTTCAAACTTTTTTTACCCACACTAACAGTGCCTGGTTGAACAGCATTACTGTGGGTTAGTAGATCATAGCTATTTTGATGATTTGCTATCCAAACAACGGGTCCAATATTGTCAATTGATTTAGGGATCCTGACTTCGACTTCAACACCGAAAATCTTAGTGATTTTGCCTAAAAATCTAGCTGTATGATAGACATTATCACGATGAAAAGGTCGTAATAGGCAGTAACAAATAGAGAATATGCATATAATTACCAATGATAAGGTCATTAGTATAAGGCGTATAACTGCTAGCAAAGATAGCTCCAACATGGGTAGCTTTAAAATATATCGCCGAGTATACAGAAAAATGAATTGATAAGATAAAGCTATTCAGAATTAAATTTAGTTCTCAAATAAAGAAAAGCAGCGCTTTAATGCACTGCTTTTTAGTTTATCGCACAAAATAGCTTTACGCTGAGCGGGTATTGAACATGTAGCCTTGGCCCCAAACAGTTTCAATTTGGTTTTGTTCCATGCCTGCCATAGTCAGCTTTTCTCTCAATTGTGACATCCTGACATCTAAAGTTCGCTCAACACCATTATAACTTCTACTTAGCAAAGTATAATAAAGTTGATCTCTCGATAGTATTTGCCCTTGTCGCTCAATGAGTAGCTTTAATAAGTTAAACTCAAAAGTAGTCAGTTTCACCACCTCCCCATTAACAAAGCATCGCTGTGATTTAGGCTGTAAACACACATCGCCAAGCGTTAAACTAGCCAACTCCACTTGATTTATTCTTTCGTTTTTTCGGCGAAACAATGCTTCGATGCGTATTAGCAAAATACGACTATCAATGGGTTTCGCTAAGTAATCATCCGCGCCGAGTTTAAAAGCATCTAACTGCTCTTGCTCATTGCTTTGATTTGACACTATCACTAATAGCCCGTGAAATAATGTTCTTATATCACGGATAAACAATAGTTCTGTGCTATCAGCAAAACCAATATCAAGCACTATCATATCGGGGTTATGATCGAGTAAATAGTCTTTCAACTCAATAGCTATGCTATCACCAACAGCCACTCGTTCAATGTGATAGCTTGATTGTTGCGAACCTTCAGTGAATGCTTTACTGAGGTAATTCCCCTGTTCAATTAACAGTAAGTTTTGCTGTGATTGAGTTTTATTATTAGTTTCAAGTTGTTGTATTTTTTCAACAAGCTCTATACTTGATGCCATGACAGACTCCTTAAAATTTAACGACTTTATTTAGTCATTAAATAATATAAGTAAAGCTATCAATTGACTGTAAGATGTTGTAATGAAACTGTAACAGCTTGCAGCGTTAAATTTGCACAGATATCACGCTGGCTTAGAAGAGAAAAACAAAAAGTCATGAGGTATAACTTCTACACAAACCTGTTGATTCATTTGTAACGCTACATCGCTATATAAGCTCAGCTTACTAAATGACAGCTTATTGTCATTAGCCTTACTATCAAGACTTTTTAAGTGATAATGGTAACCCTGCTCCGTCATACTAATGTATTCAACTTGGGCATTGGTAGTGGTATCGGTATTTTCATCAAACGTTGACATTAATTTTAAGTATTGTGGCTTCACTAACAAGTAGGTGAGCCCTGCCAATTCATTTGCCGCTGTTAATGTTACATTCAGCTTACCCAGCAAGCTATTAGCGCCTGCTTTATCAATCTCGCAAGGTAACCAACTACCTAATTGTAAAAAGTCGGCAACTTGATAACTATTCGGCTGCTGACAAATAACATTTGGTGCATCGAGTTGTAACAATTGACCTTGTGCCATCACAGCCATTTTGTCAGCAAAGGTGAATACCTCATCTTTGTTATGAGTAACAAAAATAGCCGTGGTATTAAACTGTTTCAATAGTTGCCTTATTTCAACCATTAACTCATTACGTAAACGGGCATCTATATTGGAAAAAGGCTCATCTAATAACAGTAACTTAGGTTGTGGGGCAAGTGCTCGAGCAATAGCAACACGCTGCTGCTGGCCGCCAGAAAGCTGATGGATATAACTATCCCTATATTCACTAAGCTTTAATATATTAAGTAACTTGCTAATACGTTCACTTTGCTCAGTTTTAGTTAGTTTCGCTATGCCAAAAGCAATGTTTTCTTTAACCGTCAAATGAGGGAATAGTGCATAATCTTGAAATATCATCCCTACTTGGCGTTGCTCTGCCGGCAAGCTAAATATGCCATCATTAAGCACATTACCATCCAGTAATATTTTGCCACCACTTAATTGATTAAAACCAGCAATCGCGTTTAGCAGGGTAGTCTTACCGCAACCACTTGCACCGACTAGACCTAGGATTTCACCTTGTTTCAGTGATAATTCAAGCTTTGATAAAATCACCTTACCCTGCAGTGTGATAGAAAGTTGCTGGATATTTAATAACGAGGTCATACTTTTTCCTTGCTTTGGTTCAGTAACACTATAGGTAACAGACCAAACACTACAATTAGAATCGCACCTAAAGCGCCTTGTTCAAGCATTTCATCAGAAATGAGCTGGTATATTTGACTACTTAAGGTTTCAAAATTAAAAGGTCGTAATAACAAAACCGCTGGCAATTCTTTCATCGCCTCGACAAAGACCAATAACCAAGCCACTAAAATGGCCGGAGATAATATGGGCAGATGTACCTTAAACAAACTGCGAGAAAAGCTGACACCTAAAGATGCTGGTGCATAATCAAGGGAATGAGGAATTTGTTTAATGCCACTGACAATGGTGCCATTGGCAATCGCGGCAAACCGCACCACTAAAGCAAAAATAATAGCAAACAGTGAACCCGACAAGATTAAACCTGGCGGCGAGAAACCTAACATTACAACACCATCATTTAGCCAATGATCTAATGGCCCGAGTGTCGATAACATTGCCATCGCCAAAACTGTCCCAGGTATGGCATAACCAAAACCTGATATTTGCAAAGGTAGTTGTTTGTATTTATCACCATGAAGGCGTTGATAAAAACCCAATGACAGCGCAATAATCACGGCAACGGTTGCAGCTACCACTGATATTTTTAAAGAATTTAGTCCGGTCGATAGTAAAATAGTGAGCTGGTTAACATCACTATATTCGACAGCCATAGCTATCAACAAACTCAGCGGTAAGATAAAACCTAAAATAACCAGTGACCAACAAAAGGTTCCAGCAAGTAATTGTTGGCTAAATGACAACTGAATCAACGCTTGTTCTAAATTAGGTCTTGAACTTTGATGACGTAAACCCGCTCGACTCTTCTGCTCTGCAACCACCACAAAAAGCACTAATAACATTAACACGCTAGCTAAAGCATTAGCGGCACCAAGGTCACCATAGCCTAACCAAGTATCATAAATCGCTGTTGTCAGCGTATTTACTGCAAAATACTGTACTGTGGCAAAGTCAGCTAAGGTTTCCATTAACACCAAACTGGCGGCAACAGCTATAGCGGGTCTTGCTAGCGGTAAAGATACTTTGAAGAAAGTTTGTCTAGCGGTTAAACCAAGTAATCGACTCGCTCTATTTAAGCTTTGATCTTGCTGCTCAAAAGCCCCACGAGTAAGCATGTAAATATAAGGGAATAGAACTAATGCCAACATTAACGCGGCACCAGGTAAAGTACGAATATCAAAAAACCAATAATCTGCCGGAGATTGCCAGCCAAACCAAGCCCTTAAACTCCGTTGAACAGGCCCCGCATAATCAAATAAATCCGTGTAGAGGTATGCTACTAAATAAGCAGGCATAGCTAAAGGTAAGAGTAGTAACCAACGTAGATACTTTTTAAAAGCGATATTTGTTTGGCTAATTATTGCGGCACTTATCACGCCAAAAATAAGTGATAACAGTACCACTAAAAAAGCAAGTTTCAGGGTATTGCCAAGGTAGGTCGGCAATACGGTTTGCCACAAATGAGCAAATAAATTGGTTGATGCACTAATACCACCAACCAACATAACCAACACTGGCACCATAAGGACCAGTGCTATTAGGTAACTAGATAACTTCCATGTTTTACTGTTATTCAGTGCTATCACAAATCAAACTGTGCCTGATCTAATAGCTTTAACGCGACTTTACGGTTTTTAGCTATTTGCTCTAACGGTAAATCATCCGCTTTATAGCTTCCCCATGAACCAACAAGCTCAGAAACTGCAACACCTTCTCTAACAGGGTATTCCATATTAGTTTCAGCATATAATTGCTGAGCTGGTTTTGACACTAAAAACTCCATCAAGGCTTGAGCATTTTTAGCATTAGGCGCGTATTTTGCCATGGCTACACCTGAAATATTGATGTGTGCGCCACGGTTCTTTTGGTTAGGGAAGTTAATATAAACTTCGTCAGCCCATACTTTTTGTTTTTCATTCTTCAGCATCTTACCGAAGTAGTAGCTATTACCTAATGAGATATCACAAAGTTGTTGGTGGATAGCTTGTACCTGACCACGATCATTTCCCTGTGGTTTACGTGCTAAATTGCCTTTCACTTTTTTCAGCCAGTCTAAAGTATCAGCTTCACCGTGTTCACTGATCATAGAAGCAACTAATGCCACAGTATAAGGATGTTTACCGCTGCGCGTACAAACACGCCCTTTATATTTAGGGTCAGCTAAGTCTTCATAGTTAAAATCAATTTTTCCTAAGCGTTTAGCTGAATAAATGTTACGTACTCGCGTTGTCAACGCAAACCAAGTGTTGTCTTGCGCTTGATATTGCTTTGGAATGGCTTGATTTAGGACTGACGAGTTTACTGCTTGCACCAAGTTCTTTTCACGTAATTCAATTAAGCGGCTAATATCTGTGGTTAATAAAATATCTGCAGGACTATATTTACCTTCGCGCGCTAACCGCTCAGCCATACCTTTTTTGGCAAAAACGACATTCACTTTAACACCCGTTTCTTCGGTAAACTTGGCAAATAAAGGCTCAACAAGGAAAGGTTGGCGATATGAATAAACATTTACTTCTTCACTCGCTTCGACCAAAAAGCTAGTAGCAAGAATTAATGCTGTAAGCGAAGTAATTAATAAGTTCTTCAACATAAATAAGTCTCTGTAGTATCGTATAAATATTATTGTGTTGGCGAATTGTACAAGGAGAACAATGCCTGTCAAGGTTTTTGAGAATAACTCTCATTAAGACTTGTAACAGATCATGATTTCATCACTTTATATCAATTAAATTAAACCCACTGCGCCACTTATTAATAACCAACAAGCAAAAAATAACTTCAGCTTGGTTGCCGATAAATGAGTGACTAAAGTTTTAGCAAAAATACCGCCCAATACTGCGCCTGGGCCAGCAAACAACACAACTTGCCAATAAACTTCACTACTAACCTGACCAATAGCTGTCCATACGGTAATAGCAGAAACAATAACCGCAGCAGCAACCGCCATACTTATATCAAAATGACGCAATAGTAAGTAAATGACTAAGAGCTCACCAACGCCAACACTGAGCCATGCGGTAACCGCGCCACCAAATAAACCAATGAAAGTAATCGCTAAGTAATCTAGAACATGTAACTGGCTGCGTTCACGATGAGGCTGCAGTAAGTAAATGGTGATAATAATAAAAAGCCCAAGCAGCAATGAAAACCAACTGAAGCTTATATGCAATGAAGCAGGAGAGTTTAATTTAAAAGAGAATACCGAGTAAAGACCGATTATTGAGGCAATAGTGGTAATACTGATGATGCGTTTAAAACCTTGCCATAAGCGCAAGTCAGTTTTTTCGGTTTTATAATGATGCCACCAAGTCATAGCACCCGCTGTCATACCAAAACATTGGATAGCAAAACTTGTTGCTATCGCCTGTTGCTCGGTAAAGCTTAATTTATTGAATAAGGGAATAAATACAACACCACCGCCAGCTCCGGTTGAGTTAGCAAAAATAGCACCTAACGTCCCTAAGAAACTGAAAAGCGCGTAATCTATTAACTCGATTAACGCATAAGGTGAGCTAAGTAACAGCGTCAGCCATAATACCAAGAAAAGTGCTATAAACGTTGGATTAGAAAGGCGCATAAAAGCAAGTTTTACCATATCTAGTTATCTTAACTTACTAAAATGTCAGCTTTCTTTTCTACAATAAACGCTATCGCATCTTCTGACAAACAGCTTTTAGAGATATAACTCTTACTGGCGATATCTTTACCCATTGCCGTCTTACCTAAACTAAAACCAATAACATAGCCAAGCTCTGTTTCAGTCACGAAAGTAACATCTGTCCATAAAATGCGATTATTAACGTGGAAAGACTCTGTTAGTATGCCTTGCTCATCAATGGTTAAATTAACTGTACTGCCGGATGCTTTACTCAGCATTTGCCTAACAACCCACCACGGTTGGTGATAGTAAACGCTAACTGTTTCTAAAATACCTAATGCAATCACAAACCAAGCAGCATAAGGATTTACCGGGGTAAACAATAAAATAAACAAACCAAATACAGTTAATATATTGGCTTTAAAATAGGTTTTTCTATTATGCTCTAACGTGCTCGATTGAGAATAACATTCGTTATAATGCGCTTTATCTAAAGTAAAGCTCGCACTAAAAGTACTCGCTTTAGTCTCTGAGCTTTGATTCTCTGAAGGTGACTTATCTGAAGGTGACTTATCTGAAGGTGAATTATCTGATGGTAGATTATTTGAAGATTGGTTCATCGAATTAACAGGCACTAAATAGCATTAACAAAAATTATCGTTAGTTTATCAGAAGACTTGTTCAAACGAGTAATTAATTGTAGCTGGGATTACAATGAGCTAATACCAATACAAATAAAAACTGAGAAAAGAATAGATTCCTACAAACAAACTCGGCAATGACAACATCATAAACTTGCAATAACAAAGTTGCTGTCATTCTCTAATTATCTTATCAGGAATTTATAATACTTTATATTTGGCTTTAAATGCCTTGCTCTGTGTAGCGCGCAGCGCCTCATTTACTTTCTCGGTGGTAAAAGGTGTCTTGCTTTTTCAGTAATTTAAAATAAATCACCACAGAGGCCACAGAAGGGCTTCGCCCTTCACCGAGAAGCTCAAAGAGATGTATGATCATGCTAACTGGGCTAAATATTCCAATAACGTCGTTACTTTCAACCCCGATAGCTATAACTCAATCAAACGTCTTATTCTAGCCGTTAGCGATACTTAATCATGGTCAGGCACATATTAAGATGGTCGATAAAGGCGCAAGCTTGCTGAAAATCTTGTTTGGAGATATCGTTTTTGTTCTCTAGATGTTGTAAACACATCACGCCAATAGCTTTGGCGCCTATTTTCACCGGCACAAAAGCTATCGCTCCTTCAGCAATTAACTCACTAATATCTTGAGTGATCAGATCCCGTAAACGCTGTTCTTTATGATCATTTATCATGGTTGGCGTGTCACTGCTCAATACTCTAGCAATAATATTATCACTGTGCTTTATATCAATATTAATTTTTGTCGCATCTGCCTCTGCAAACTTATTAACGACTATTCGAGACTTAACGCGAGCTCTATTATCGACCAGCATCAAAAAGGCGCTACGATCAAAGGCGAAAGTCTTCGCAAGGCTCTGTAGAGCTAAGCTTAAATATTCATTAAAGTCGTTGCTGGTTTGCATTAACTTAGTCAGCTTCATAAATCCGTCAAGCATGGCTGAGTCACGGGTCACTTCATGCTCTTGGCTAGCATTATCAGCGAGTGTCTTAAAGTCTCTGGCGGTTGGCAGGTTTTTAAGACGCTCTGTTAATATATCTGCGCCATAAGATGATAATAACTTCTGTGCTTGCTCACGAGTGTGGTCAATACGGACGGTTAATTGCCTAACAGTGATCCCCATAATGTCAGCAATCTCAGCTAATAATTGATGGTAATCCTCTTCGCTTCCTTCTGGAGCATCAATTATCGAACTGAGTTTATCTGCAAAATAAATGACTTTAATTTCATCGGTGCGTGTGGTCGGTTGATCAAGTGCCTTGATTAATAAGTCACTTAAATTCCATGTTCCTGCTAACCCTTTACTTAGTTCGGTAAAGTTAGTCCCCATAGTTTCTTGGCAAAACTCTTTAAAGTCTTCGCTCGAGCTAGCCTGATAATTTGCCAATTTAGTCGCAACATCACCACCAGCGCTCCAAAATGCGGTTTCACCGATACGATAGAGCATAGCCGCTAAGTAGACTTCTTCTTGCACCTCTTCACTGTAATTGGGCACCATCATTTTTGCTAACATGCCAGCATAAAAGGAATTAGCCATTAGCTGAGTCAGTTGCTCATAAACATTTATATCGAGGTTTTTTGAAGATAACAGACTTGACACTAACTTAGCCGTTAAACAAATATTTTTAACGGTTTGAATACCTAGTACCACAGTAGCACGAGAAACTGTGGTTACTTTATTTATGCTGATGTGCTGAATGTTGTTCGCGACCTTTAACAGACAAGAAGATAATCCCTGATCGTGTAATATCGCTTCACTTAACTTTGGCAATGATGACTTGTCATCATTTGAAAATTTATCCAGTAACTTTGCCGTGGAAGTAATCGCCGGCAATTCACTATTTGCTATAAGGTCAATCCATTGCTCTGTTGTTTGTAAGCCTTTATTGTTCATAACAATTTCTCAAGGGTTATCTTGTCAGCGCTTAAACTAACTATGCACGCTATCAGCTGTTATGTCTAAATCTTTAGTAAAAGAAACAATTATTTATAATTGACAGCGCTGTCATTTTTTAATAATGTAGAATAATACATATCACCGAAAAAAACATACCGATTAAAAAACAGCCAAAACAGGCTATAATTTAATCTCATTCCTAAGGAAAAGACATGCAAGTTATTATTTTTGATAATGCACAACAAGTTGCAGAAAATGCAGCTGAGTGGGTTGCTGAGCTAATCAATAAAAAAACAAACCCTGTTTTAGGTTTGGCAACAGGCAGCACGCCTATTAGCCTTTATCAAGAATTGGTTAACAAGCATAAAGCAGGTGAGCTTAGCTTTACAAAGACGACAACGTTCAATCTAGATGAGTATCTAGGTATTGATGAAACTAATGTGCAAAGCTACCGTCACTTTATGAATGAAAACTTGTTCGATCATGTTGATATTAATAAGGATAAGACTTTCTTACCAACGTGTGCACAAGGTGAAAACCCAAGACAGCAAGGTCTAGATTATGAAAATAAGATCCAACAAGCTGGTGGTATTGATCTGCAAATATTGGGCATAGGTGCTAACGGTCATATCGGTTTTAATGAACCAACCTCAAGCCTTGCTTCGCGTACTCGTATTAAAACATTAACTCAGCAAACGCTTGATGATAATAGTCGCTTATTTGCTGCTGACGAGTTTCAACCAACCCTAGCCATGACCATGGGCATTGCAACGATTCTCGATGCTAGATACGTACTACTGATGGCAACGGGGAAAAATAAAGCCAAAGCAGTAAAAGATATGGTTACCGGTGCTTTATCAGCAGTTTGTCCTGCTTCAGCATTACAGCTACATGAAAATGCCATTGTTTTACTTGATAAAGAAGCGGCAAGTGAACTAGAAGATCACGAATATTATGTTTGGGCAGACAAGCAAAACAACAAAATAAACCAAGAATTCGGCTTATACCATAACTACTAAACGGTTAATTGGTATGAGTTAACTCACCAAATGAGATGAGTTAACAATAAAAAAGGCGCTAGTTATTTCGTAACTAGCGCCTTTGTGGTTTTAACTTGAATAACTTTTATATTAGCTTTTCGCCTTAGCTAATAACTCAGGTAAAAAGTTTTCACTCTCTTGGGCTAACTGACATTGTTGTTGCAAGATATCTTGTAATATCTCTTTCGTCGTTAGCGGGTTAGCCAGTACAACACGAAAAACTATCACTTTTTCTCCGCCATATTTACTGACTTCAATACGCGTACGAGACACAAAAGAGCGCCCATCTTCGCGTTGACGCTTTTGAATAAACTTAGTCAGCTTACCAAGCAGCAAATTAACCGATTTATTAGCCTCATCGTCATTTCTCGCTAACAATGCTTGCACTGATTTTGGCGCATAACGATAGGTTAATAAACATAACTCAGGGCGGGTAATCAACTCAAAGTCTTCATGTTGGTTAATAAGCTCGGCAAAATACTCCGCTTTTTCAATCGCCTGATTAATCAACATTTCATAGCCCGGACGACTAATAATATGCAAACTCGCATACACCAACATAGCCATACCTGGCCTTGAGCCTTCAAGAGTGTGACTACCTAAATCTTTTGAACCTTTACGTAAGATATATTCCGCATGATGTTCAATGGCGCTCACCGAGGCAGGATCTTTAAAAATAACTAATCCAGCCCCCATAGGTACATACATTTGTTTATGGGCGTCAATGGTTACTGAGTCAGCTTGTTCAATGCCCTTTAATAAAGGTCGGTACTTATTTGATAATAAGGTCGCCCCGCCCCAAGCAGCATCAACATGGAAATGGCACTGATATTGTTGAGCTATTTCGGCAATTTTATCCAAGGGATCAATATTACCGGTTTCCGTTGTGCCAGCAACACCAACAATCGACAGCACTTTAATATTTTGCTTGGCCAGTTGCTGACATTTTTCAGATAGCTTGGCGCAATCAATTTTATTGTGTTCATCGGTTGGAATAGCAATAACATTTTCTTGGCCAATACCTAAGATATCAGCAGACTTTTTCAACGAATAATGACCACGTTCTGACACTAAAATAGCTAAATCTTGATAACCGTAATGCTTCATCGCACGATGTAAGCCTTCTCTCGCTACGCCTCTAAAGTCGCCTTCAGCTTTTAGCAGCTTATTTCGAGCAACCCATAAAGCCGTGATATTAGCGACTGTACCACCAGAGCAAAAAGCCCCAAGCGAGTGCTGAGCACTATGCATCCAGTCTTGGTAAAAGCTATCAGCTTCTTGATAAACCAAGTTATGCATCATACCAAGCACCTGACGCTCTAACGGCGTGAAGGCTTTTGAGGTCTCAACTTTTACTAAATTCTGGTTAAGACCAACCATTAACTTAGACAGCGGTAAAATAAAGGAAGGCAAAGCTGAGGTCATATGACCAATAAAGCTTGGGCTAGAAGTATGAACAGATTGCGCTACTAACTTATCTAACAGATGATGCATATGATCAGAAACAAACTCAGGTTGTTCTGGAATATGCGCGTTAATAAAGTCTTGTTCAATATCTGTTAAGGCATTTTTGCTAGCAACAATATGGTTACTTAAAAAACCGACTAAATTTTGCGACATCTCTTGCTCAAGACGCCCCAACGTTGAATCAGGGGCTTCAGCAATAGTAAAAATGCGATGTAAGGACTCTTGCGTTGCCTCGGCAATGCGCTTAGTTGCTCTCATAGTTATTCACTTTACTTTCACTTGCTTGGCCAACTCCAGTTATGCTCAATTGCAAGTTTAATAATTATTGACTAGTTGTAGCTAATACGAAAAAAAGCACTTTAATAAAAAATACCGCAAAAGTCTTGTCATTTCGTTACCTAAACCGACAAAGTTTCTTATCGTTGCAGTAATAACTGCCAACAAACTTGGCCACTTGCTTGGTATTTCGCTTCAAAAGGCGTTAATGCCTGCGAGGGTGATGACTCTGGTAATGATGAAATTTCACCATGTAAATCAACCAGTTTAGCTGCTTGTTGAAATTCAGCCAAATAATTACGCCAATTACTACGTAAAATAAGTTGTTGACCAATACTAGTCATTTGCGGGAAAACAGCACTACCATGCCAACGACGCTGTAAGTGCTTAGATTTTGGCCAAGGATTAGGGTATAAAATATAATGTTTAGACACCGGCCACTCAGCCGCTTTCACCAAACGATAAAAATCATTTAAATCGGCACGCACTAAATGGAAGTTATCAGCGTCAAAGCCATCATCACTATCAAAACCTTCAACATTTCGATTTATCCGATGATCAGATTTATCAACACCAATCACTAACGCTTGTGGATTTTGCTGTGCCAAAATTCGAGTACTTTGCCCAACGCCACAACACGCATCTAATATAATTTCACCCTCTGGGTTTGCTTGTAGAAACGCTGCAACCAAAGCGTCCATCTCTTTAAATGCGGCTTGAGTATGTGCTTGGTAAGGTTTTTGAAAGCTATGAGTCAGGTGCTTTTTCACAACGTCATCAAGCTTTTCATGAATGCCCTCTTGGTTGCTGATAATTGCCTTTGAATCACCCAACGCTTGAGCATCTTTTGTGGATATTTTTGCTGTCATATTAGCTTCTCAGTCCTATACCTTTAGAAATAAGCACCATAGCAATCGTAAATAAAGTGACAATAAAGAAGCTAATTACTGCAAAAGCCGTTACTAAGCTAACATCAGATATGCCCAAAAATCCGTATCTAAAGGCATTTACCATATACACAATCGGGTTTGCTTGTGAAACGCCCTGCCAAAATTCAGGCAACAAGCTAATAGAGTAAAACACACCGCCAAGGTAAGTTAATGGCGTTAAAATAAAGGTCGGTATTATTGAGATATCATCAAAACTACCAGCAAAAATGGCATTTATAAGCCCACCTAAGGCAAACGTTGCTGAAGTTAAGGTAACCGTCGCAATAATAATCCAAATATTATGCAATTGGATATCAACAAACAGAAGTGAAACTAAGGTAACAATTAAGCCAACTAAAATGCCTCGGCACATACCGCCGCCAACATAGCCTGCCACAATAACCCAGTTAGGTACCGGTGCCACTAACATCTCTTCAACGTTACGTTGCCATTTGGCACTAAAAAATGACGAAGCGACATTTGAGTAAGAGTTAGTAATAACACTCATCATAATTAGACCAGGCACAATAAAGGACATATAGTCAAAGCCGCCCATCTCACCTATGCGCGAACCAATCAGCGAGCCAAAAATAACAAAATACAAACTGATGGTAATAGCGGGTGGTACTAAAGTTTGCACCCAAATACGCATAAAACGCTGAATTTCTTTCGTTAAAATACTTTTTAATGCAATAGAGTTATTCATATTAGTTAGCTCCTACTGCAGCACTGGCTTGCTTAGCTTTAGCCTTAGCCTTACTTGGTTTATTATTTATTAAACTAACAAACAGTGCTTCTAAGCGATTACTTTTATTACGCATACTCAATACTTCAATATTTGCCGCAATTAATTGCTCGAATGCTTGGTTTAAGTTTTGTGACTTATTCAAATCAACTTCTAAAGTATGATCATCAACTACCCGATAGGCAATAGTTGATGATTGCTCAGCAAATTGTTCAAGCTCATTGATTGATTTACCCGCTTTGATGTCAAAAACAAAGGTTTCAGTATCAAGTTGCGCCAGTAGTTTTTTCATACTGGTATCTTCAACAATTTCACCACCATCAATAATGGCAATGTTGCGACAAAGCATTTCCGCTTCTTCTAAATAGTGAGTGGTAAGAATAATGGTAATGCCTTGTTGATTTAACTCGCGCAAAAAATCCCACATAGAGCGGCGTAACTCAATATCTACACCGGCAGTCGGCTCATCTAAAATCAACATTTTAGGCTCATGCATTAATGCACGAGCAATCATTAAGCGACGCTTCATGCCGCCAGAGAGTGAACGTGCTGGCTCATCACGCTTATCCCACAATTCAAGTTGTCTTAAGTACTTTTCTGCGCGTTCAATGGCAACCGTTTTACTAACGCCATAATAGCCCGCTTGGTTAACCAGAATATTAATCAATGGTTCAAACTGACTAAAATTAAACTCTTGTGGCACCAGCCCAATAAAGCTTTTCGCTTTTTCTAGATCGGTATCAATATCATAGCCAAATACTTTTACTTGCCCACCGGTTTTATTTACCAGTGAAGTAATCACGCCAATAGAAGTTGATTTGCCGGCACCATTAGGCCCAAGCAAGGCAAAAAAATCGCCCTGTGATACGGTTAAATCGATACCTTTTAAAGCTTGAAATCCGCCTTTATAGGTTTTTGCTAATGCGCTAATTTCTAGAGCGTATGTCATACTTGTTGCCAGTAAAATATGGATGGATTATAAATATGGAGTCGATACGCTACTTTTCAATAGCAAAGGTTTTATTTGTCACGATTATCTGACAAAACCTTTTATCAGCCGAGAAAGGTAACTCATCGTCTTTCGCTTGTAGATAAATTGTATACAATCTATAGTGCCAACTGAAATTTTCATGAAACACCCGATATTAATTGCCCATTTGCTTTACTTTTCCTATGCCTTTAGTAAAGCAAACTTAAGGAACATTATGCGACAAAAACACTTAACCGCTTCGCTCGTAAAATTCTCAGCCAAGCTACTGTTAACTTCAACAATCGCTTTCTCACTCAGTGCTTGCCAAAGTTCAAACATGAACAGCAGCGCAGCTAATGTTGAGCAAACAGACTCTGCACTAACTCTAGCAAAAATCTATCAAGATAAAACATTTAAGTCGGAAAGCATTGGCCAAATACGTTGGCTAAAAGATGGCACTGGCTACCTTGCTATTGAAGATGCGAAACCTTCTGATGTCAACAATGACTCTGCTAAAGAAAAAAGCAAAGAAATTGTCCAGTATGACTCGAAAACGTTGACTCGTACGGTATTAGTCACAGCAGAGCAATTAACCCCTAGTGGTGCATCAGCTGCGCTTAGCATTGATGACTATACTTTTTCTGACGATCGCAGCAAATTACTTATTTATACCAATAGTAAAAAAGTATGGCGCTCAAAAAGTCGCGGCGATTACTGGTTATATGATTTTAGCAACAACCAGCTTAGTCAATTAGGTGGCAAAAATGTCGACGCTAGCCAGCTGATGTTTGCTAAATTCTCGCCAGATGCCAGTAAAGTCGCTTATGTACTGCACAACAATATTTATCTGCAAAACTTACAAAGCAAAAACATAACTCAACTGACCAATAGTGCCGGTAACGGAATCATCAATGGCTTGTTTGATTGGGTTTACGAAGAAGAGTTTATGATTCGTGATGGTTTTCGTTGGAGTCCAGACGGTAAAAAAATTGCCTACTGGCAATTAGATACCAGCGGTAGTAAAGACTTTATCATGATCAATAACACTGATGAGTTATACCCTACCCTGACGAAGTTTCCTTATCCGAAAGTAGGCGAAGATAACGCGTTGGCCAAAGTCGGCATTGTTGATTTAAGCAATCAAAAAACTACGTGGACAAAACTACCAAACAATTCACGTAATATGTACATTCCCCGTATGAATTGGTCTGGCAATAGCAAAGAAATTTTGGTGCAACATGTCAACCGTAAACAAGATACCAATCATCTATACCTAGCAAACGCCAATTCAGGCAAGGTGAAGTTAGTGACCACTGAGCGAGAAGAAAGCTTCTTAGACTTCTTCGACGATGCCCGTTGGTTAGATAACGGTAATAGCTTTATTTGGACCAGCGAACGCAGTGGTTGGCGACACCTTTACCGTATCTCTCGCGACGGTAAAACAGTAACAAACCTAACCCAAGGTGAGTTTGATATCACCAACATTAAAGCGGTTGATGAAAAAAATGGCTGGTTATATTTTATCGCTTCACCAAAAGATGTCTCACAGCGTTACTTATACCGTAGCAAGTTAGACGGTAGTTTATCGAACCAACGCGTTACGCCAAGCGAATATGCCGGTTTTAACCAATATCAAATGGCAGCTAACGGCAGCTGGGCAATCCATAGCCACTCAAGCTTTGCTAAACCTACAAGTAAGTATTTAGTCAACATTGCATCAAGTGATAACAGTACCCATCAGAAAAAACATACCTTGATGACCAATGACAAACTAAACGCTAAATTGGCACAACTTGATATTGCGCAAACAGAATTCTTCCAAGTAAAAGCCCAAGACGGCCTAGTGCTTGATGGTTATATCACTCGTCCGGCAAACTTTGACGCCAGCAAAAAATATCCCATTATTTTTTATGTTTACGGGGAAGCCTGGGGACAAACCGTACAAGATAAATGGCGCGGTAATGCCTTTATTTGGGATCAAATGTTAACGCAGCAAGGTTTTATTGTTGCCTCGGTAGATAACCGTGGTACTCGCGCACCCAAAGGCCAAGCATGGCGTAAGTCTATCTATGGCGGTGTCGGAATTTTATCTTCTCGTGACCAAAGCGATGCTTTAAAAGCGATGGCTAAACGTTGGTCTTATATTGATACTGATCGCGTTGGCATTTGGGGACATTCAGGTGGCGGCTCAATGACACTGAACATGTTATTTAGATACCCTGAGCAATACCATGTCGGTATTTCTTCAGCGCCAGTTGCTGACCAATTGCTTTACGATACTATCTACCAAGAGCGCTACTCAGGCTTGTTAGAAGATCATGCTGAAGGTTATAAGCAAGGCTCACCGATTACCCACGCAGCAAACTTACAAGGTAAGTTATTACTGGTTCACGGTACCGGTGATGATAACGTGCACTATCAAGGTAGTGAGCGATTAATCAATAAGTTAATTGAGCACAATAAACAGTTTGAATTTATGTCATACCCGAACCGAAGCCACAGCATTCGCGAAGGTAAAGGCACAACAATGCATTATAAAACAATGAAGACTAACTTCTTCGTTGAGCACTTATTGGCGAAATAAGTACGGCAAACACGACAAAGGGCAATCAGTTTATAACTGATTGCCCTTTTTTATTTGCCCGATTAATCTTTATAGCAAATGCTAAATGATTAAACCTTGTCTGTTTATCGGCTCTAACAGCTTTATATAGTTATGAGCATCTTTAAGACTACCAAAGCGCCCGATGACTTCCTCATGAAGATCAGTGACTTCATAAGATGTTCTGACAATAATTTTGTCTACATCTAAAACATCAACACGCAATAAGTTATATTTATTGCAAGTCACAATGACTCTTTTATCTTGCATAAAGTACTCCTACCGCAGGAATTGCCTCAGTGACTTACTGAGTAATTCGCTACTAACTTCGGATAAACGAATTTACCCCATCGCTATAACCTAATGCGAAAGCTTGATGAACACTCTTGTAACGACCATTCGAGCTTTCGTGTGCATCACCTAAACTATCAATATCTAAACTAATAAAATTTTGTAACAGTGAACCTTGCTGAAATCCTGAATTGTATGCACATTGGCAGCACTTGTGCTTTCCCTTTGCATGCACTTGATGTTCAGCTAAATCTGCAAGAATTCCTTCATCAAACTGCCTTACGTGCGCGTGATTGCATGGCATTTTGTCTTTCCTATGTAAAATCTTTAAATGGTGTACTTCAGAAATAATACTTGGCTTTGAAACAGCCTCTTCACTAGAAGTTGGGTAATGGTTTACATCAAGTGTTCTCATGGTTTGCATTATTTCGCTTCCTTAGCATGAGAGTCGCATCAACTCTCAAGTTCATGAATATTTTTTAACCTTAATGCACTATCCCATAGTTATCTGTCAAAAAACATTACACGACATTACAAACACCTGTCTCTTATACACATCTGACGCTGCCGACGATCTACTCTGTG
>CAJXPG010000049.1 GCA_913057925.1 uncultured Colwellia sp.
TAAATACTCTGTTAGTATTCAGCTACACGTTAACTCATATTTTCAGCTAACTTTATAAAGTAAATAATTTATAAAGGCTAAAGGTAAGCTCATTGCATACGCTAAATTTTGTCAATTTGATTCAAGCCGCTATTGTCGGAACAGGTTTACTGGGCTGTTTATTATTATGGCGAGTGTTAGCGTATAGAGGCGTAGCGATTTTATTGCTGTTAACAGCTTTTGCTGCCGGCATTAATATTGCGGAAGAGTCGGGACTCACTCGTGATATTTATTTAATTAGCCCAGTGTTTATTATGCTATTTGGCCCGGCTACGTATTTAGCAATAAAGCATTTAACCACCGGCAATCATGAACGTAGTGATTATTTGCATCTGCTACCTGTGGTGCCGATACTCTTTATTACTGATAATGTTCAGCTTGTTATTGCCATTGGCACCGCGTGGCGTTTGGCATACGCCCTTGGTAGTGCGAAATTATTACTGCAATATAAAAAATCGTTGGATGAGTCTAGATCCGATGCCGATGAATTCTCATTAACGTGGTTAATGTGGGTGGTGATTGCCACCGCATTATTTAATCTTATCGACCTGATACGTTTGAATAGCCAGCACCTTATTGCTGCTGAGTTAAATATTTTTGGCCAAGGGCTAAATAATGCTATTTGGTTAGTTGTGGTGATGGCTATAACCTTGAAGTTAATGACACAGGGCAAACCGCCGAAAAGAAATAACAAACCAGTAAAAACTGCTGAAGCTGATAATATTAAAACAGACACTTCTCAAGAGGATTACCAAAGTATTTTCACCGAGTTGGATAAATTAGTTACCGAAAATAAATGGTTTATCAAACCGAGATTAACGCTGGCAAATTTGAGCGATTTAACCGGATTACAAACCCGAGATATTTCACGTGCTATTAACTTAAATAGCCAAAAATCATTTAATGAGTATATTAATCAATACCGAATTGAGTTTGTGTGCCAAATACTTAAGCAAAACCAAGCCACTTCCCTAACCACTGTTTATCTTGATGCAGGATTTAGTTCAAAAGCTACCTTTAATAAGGTCTTCAAGCAGGTGATGGCTATGACACCTTCAGAGTACAAAGCCGATAATTAACCTCAATTCAGGTCAATTAGGTCTTAAATCAAGATCCGATACGGTAACTATCATGCTATAAGGCGCTGAAATACTAGCGCCTTGATATCTTATAGCTTCTATTATTAGGAGCCAACCATGAAAAAATCTTTGATCTTATTACTACTTCTATTGCTTTGCGCTTGTAGCAATAATGATGCGCCAATAACATCACCAAGCAGTTTTATTTTACATAATGTCAATATTATTGATGTTGAAAATGGCAGCATTTTACCGGCGAAATCCATTGTCATTAAACAAGGTGAAATTGCCGACATTATCGATGTTACTTCATCATATACTCCCAGTGATTTAGCGGTGATTGATGGCAAGAATGGTTATGTTACCCCCGGCTTAATTGATATGCATGTACATATGTATGAACCTGCTGCTTATGTATTAGCATTAAGTCATGGCGTTACCCATGTGCGCATCATGAATGGTGTGCCTGAGCAACTTAAGTGGCGAGATCAAATTGCCGCAGGCTCTTTAATTGGTAGTAGCTCGAGCGTTAGTAGCCCAATTATATCGGGGTATGAAGATGCGCCTTTACATCACACTGTGCATACCGCGGCAGCAGCTGAACAAGCGGTAAAAAGCTATCACAGTCAAGGTTACGACCTGATCAAAGCATATGGTAATTTAAATGAACAGAGCTTAACTGCCATTATCAAAGCAGGGCAAAAATTAGCGATGCCTATAGCTAAACATGGGCCTCATGGCTCTGGAGATATGCCGCTTTCAGCGTTATCTGGCTTACAGTCGTTTGAACATGTGGAAGATATATATCAAGGAACGTTAAACCATAAGGTTTCTTTAGAAAAGCTTGATAAAGTCAGCGCTGATCTAAAAAGAATTGATGTGCCGGTTACGCCCACACTGAATATTTATCATCAGCTTACGCAGTTAACTGTGCACAAGGAAAAATATCTCGCTGAAACCCATCCAGAATACACCTCAGACATTATTACTTTTGAGGCGAAGTCTAACCAAGTTGAACGCTGGTTAAACGCTTCACAAAACATGGCGATACATAATAAAAAAATAATGAATTTTTTACTTAAGATCACTAAGACGCTTCATGAAAGTGAGGTTGAACTCCTCGTAGGGTCTGATTCTGGGGTTTTATTGTCGCCACACGGGTTAGCAACACATAATGAAATGAAACTATTAGCTCAGGCAGGTTTAAATAACTATGAGGTGTTAGCTGCAGCGACAATAAATCCGGCAAAAGCACTTAATTTAGCAACAAAATTGGGTAAAGTTGCACCGAATTTTAAAGCTGATTTTATTTATTCAACCAGCAACCCAATAGTTGATTTATCTGTACTTCAATACCCTCAAGCCGTGGTTAAACATGGGCAATGGTATTCACAGCAACAATTACAGACTCTTAGAGATGAAGCGATTAATTCGCGAAGTTTTTGGCAAGAGCTGTTTGTTCTAGGCGCAGCATTATAATGATTGTGTAAGTACAATTGCTGATGTTTGAAAGCTAACTTTAGCTAGGGATAATAGCTAGGTTGAACACTTGAAATAGCCGCTAGTGAGCGATTTAGTATCCCGAATTGAGGTTAACTATATTCCCTTATTCATTCAAACAGCCACTCAAACAATAGCGTTTTGTGATAAATTATTGCTTTATTCCCTTTTCCAGTGGCCATAGCCCGAAATAATAATTATATGGACGTTAGATTTGCTGAGTATCGCTTTGTTCGCGAGCAACTCACCTTATACAAGCAGCAAGAAATTATTGAGCTTAAGCATACTCAAGCACTATTGTTAGACTTCTTTTTAGCTGACCCTGACACTATCCATAGTAAAGAAGTCATTATGGACAGTGTTTGGCAAGGCAAGGTGGTATCTGAGCAAGTTGTCTTTCAAACCATAAGCCAGCTGCGAGCTATTTTTGGCTCAGAGGCGATAAAAACCTTTTCAAAAAAGGGCTATCAATGGCAATTAACGATTGAACATGAGTTGGCTCAGACGCACAAACCACTTCTGCAAAAAAGCACCATTCAACCGTCAGACGCGGGCATTATTTCGGATAAAGCGCAGAAGAAAATGAGGCCTAAATGGCTGTTAGCCGCTGGGTTTTTAGCGCTTTCGGTAGTGTTTTATCTTGTCTTTAGCGTTTCTTCCAATGAGCAGGTTATATTGCACCTTGTTGGTGATGGCGGAAGCAGTAAGGCTGAGCCATCGGTTATAAAAGCACTAGGTAGTAATGAAGCAATTTTAGCCAGTGACTTTGAGGTTAGAATGCTGACAAAGCCAATCTCAGCAAGCCAAGCCTTTGCATCCCCTAAGCGAGCTTGGCAGCTATCAAAGACTCCAAAAGATGAGTGGTTATTATGGACTCAAAGTTACCGCAATAATGAGGGCATATTTGTCAGCTATGGCTTGGCTAAACAAGCGCAGTTTTGGCAAGGCTATGTTTTTGCTAAAACATCGCAACAACTTGCTGAGCAATTAGCAAATCGTTTAATTGAACTTGCGCAACTTGGTATATTTTTGCCTGAAAATACCACGTTAGATATTACTCGCTTAAATGCCATGATAAAGCATGCGCCAGACGATGCGGACTTATTATTACTATTGGCGCAGCATTATCTTGATATTAAGCAATATGATGTTGCGCTCACTTACGCGCAAAAATTAGTAAATATATCTTCCGGATTTAGTGATAGCCCTTATCGCGTAAAAGCGCAGTGGCTAATGGCCGAAATTTACAGTAAACGCCATAAATATCAGCTGGCAAATCACGCACTGAATAATATGGTAACTAGTTTAGAGAATACCTCGCTTTGGCCATTACGTTTTGACCATATTAAAACCAGTGCTTGGTTAGCTAAAGCACAAGCAGACTTTGATAACATGTTTAGCATACTCGATCAGGGTATTGAGTTTGGTGCTAACCAAGGTGATCATTTACTAGCATTTGAGCTACACATTCTCTATTCAATATTGGCTAAAAAAGCCGGCGATGATCATAAAAAATATGCTTATTTAAATGAAGCGCAAGCATTGTTGCTAAAGCATAAACTCGATGAGTCAAACTTTGCTGTGGTTTATTACCATTTCGCCATTTTTAGCAAAGATACCCGTAATGCCGTACCTTACTTTGAAAAAATATTACAGTTACCAAGAACCGTTAATAACGCTTGGATTATTGATCACTCGACAGAGTTATTAATCGATCAGTATATTAAACGACACGACTTTCAGCTAGCTCTCACCTTGCTAGCAGACCTTGAAGGCTCGGCAAAATATATGTTGTCCATGGCTAGAATTTATCATGCACAACAAGCGCCTCTCAAAGCACGTACTCATTTTGAAAAAGCCTTTGAGTTAGCACGATTAAATTATGAGGTGCACATTGGCATTGATTCCGCTCTGATGCTATATCAACTCACCACAGAGCAACCACAACAGCAGGCGCAGTATTTAGATTACTTAAAACGGAATGCTAATGAAGCGTGGTTGGCAGGAAAGTTGACGGAGTTAGCAGCTAAATAACGCTATTTATCTGCTAAAGTAACGCTAGGGAAATCTAAGCATCGCTAGCGTAGTCGTTTGAAAGCGTCGAATAGTCTTAAACCTAGCACAGCTTAGCAAAGTCAGGTTACTTACATTTTCTCTAATGTAAACCAATCTAAGATGACAAAGTTGTTGTCAGCACCGCGAACTTGAATTGGTTCCTTGCCGGCGTTCAGCTGAGCAGCGACACTGAACTGTTTTAATTCACGGGCACCATCTAACTTTACTGTGGCGATTAAATCCTTGCCTTGCCAAAATTCAAGCACAGCGCCACGTTGACCACGTGCATTTAAGGTTAACTTGGCAGATCCAGAATGTTTACTATCAAATTGGTAGGACAGCCAAGCAGGGCTATAAGGGTACATGCCTGGAGGGTAATGGCCATCATTTGACGATAAAAAGACGCTATCTTGCTGCTTATCACTGATAATGTCTGCTTTTCGGTGATTTTGATAGTATTCTGCTTGAATAAGCTCACCAACTTTAAAAGCTTTGTGCTGACCAACCACGACCTCTTTACTGGGCTGACTTTCACCGACCGCGTTATTGGCAAAAACTTGATAACTCGCCGCGCCTTTTCCCGGTAAATTATCAATATATTCAGTGCTTTTAATGCCATCAGCAATGTTAATCATTTTACGACTTACTTTGCCATTTATATCAAGGTAACTACGATAGAGGCTATAGCTGACGCCTTCATTAGTTGAGGCTGCCCAGGTTATTTTTACCTGTTGGTTTTTACCCAAGGTTGCGCTGACGCCTGTTACTTTGTTAGGTAAGTCTTTAAGATTTTGATGTGAAAGCTTTGCATGTTGTTGTGCTGTTACTAAGCCGTCAATAAATGCTTGAGTTTGCTCTGAGGTTGGATTGCTGTTACTTGAGTCGAGTACCAAACGAAAACCTTCAATACTGCCAACAAACATCATCGGGTTTTTCATGTGTTCTGGATGAGGTAGCCAATGCCAAGCACCTCCAGCAACGACATAAGTTTTACATTGCTGCTTAGCTTCAATGTTGCTGTCATAGCAAGATTGAGTAATTTCTCGAACATTGCCCATGATGTCATGTAAGCCCAAGTCATTGGGACGATACATGCCCACAACCGTGTGATAAGTTGCACCATCATTACAATTTGCACCAAATCTATTTCGGTAACCGTGGTGCTTTTTTAAGCCAGCGTTGTGGGCAAAGTCGTCAACATTTTCATAGTTACATACTTCACTGTGTCTTAAATCATCACCAAAAGCGTATCGACTGGTTTTTCCTGCAGTTGAAGCATATTGCCACTCATTAAATTTAGCTAAACGGTAAGGCTTGCCGGTTTCTTTCGCTAACCAAGTAGCGTAGGCCATTGCATCCTTGGCACCTAGGCAAACGACCGGGCGATATGGCTGTTTGGTGAGATCAGGGTTATTCCAAGTACCATGCTTTTTCGCTGGAGTATGTTTTTCGTTGTAGAGGTGACATTCCTCCGTTATTTGAAAGTTGGTGGCATCGGCAAAGCGGCTAAACTCGGCGACAGTGACTTCATATTTTCCCATCTGGATATTAATGTTTTGTTGTTCATTAATTAATGGTACCAATACCGGTTCAATCGGTTGATTATTAGCTAAAACACTAACGCTACTTATGGTGGTCAACATTGCCACAATTGCAAATGACTTCATCAAACTATGTCCTTTATTCATTATTAGAGTAATATGCTGATGTTATGCAAGTGATTGAATTAAAGTCTTAATTAAATTCTATTTCGATGTCATATAGAAAAAAAATAGAAAAATTGTTAGCGTAAAGGTGAATATCAATCGCATGTATAAATTATTTGAAGGTCTTTAACATGAGGGTAGGGAAAAACTTGGTTAACTACATGGCATCGTTGTCATATACCGGTATTGTCTTAGCGGTAGTATTCTTTTCCATTTCATTATCACCTTCACTGCTACCGAGACCATTTGTATTGCAAGGTGTGTTATCTGGAGTATTACTCGCATTAGGTTATAGCATTGGCGTTATGATCAAATGGCTTTGGGATTACCTCAGATTACCAATCCTTCAGGCCGACCTGTTAAGCAAAGTTAAATTAGCCCTTAGCCTATTAAGTGCTGCAGTGTTTTTGTATGCAGTTTATTATTCGTCGCAATGGCAAAATGAACTGCGAGCACTTATGGGTTTGCAATTCAATGAGTTAGGTATAGCTGTTTACATGGTAGCGATAGCTTTGGTTGTGGCTTTGAGCATTTTATTTTCTGCTCAGATGATGATTAAGTTATTTAGCAAAGTTAAAGTGAAGTTTAAAAAACGCATTCCTCATCGCGTTGCCAATGTGTTTAGCTTTATGCTTGTTGGCGCGTTAGTGTTTTTTCTCACCAATAATATTATTATCACCAAGTTCGTCGCAGCCCTAGATAATACCTATTTGTTACTTGATGAAAATATTGAAAGTGATATTGCCCAGCCGATAAGGACTGAGGCTACCGGTAGTTATAGCTCGTTGATTCCTTGGAATAGCCTAGGTAAAACCGGACAAGATTTTATTAGCCAAGGCCCGACAAAGGCGGCAATAGAAGCTTTTAGTCAACAAGAAAGCAAACAACCTTTGCGGGTTTACACGGGACTAAGAACCCGCGAAACAGCGTCAGAGCGTGCTGAATTAGCGCTACAAGAGTTGATTCGGGTAAATGCCTTTGCTCGAAAAAAATTAGTGATCGCCACACCAACGGGTACTGGCTGGCTTGACCCTTATGCCATGGACAGTTTTGAATATATTCATGGTGGCGATACTGCGATTGTCTCTATGCAGTATTCTTATTTACCAAGCTGGTTAACGTTATTAGTAGACCCTTCTAGCGCCAAAAAATCTGCCTACGCGCTATATAATAAAATACATCAGTATTGGTCGACACTCGATAAAGACTCAAGACCAGATTTATACCTATTCGGATTAAGCTTAGGTGCTTTTGGTGCAGAAACTTCCATCAACTTAACGACTATTATCAATAATCCGATTCAGGGTGGTTTACTTGTTGGCGCGCCATTTACCAGTACTATTGCGCCAGTGTTAACACAGTATCGCCAACAAGGATCACCGCAATATAGACCTGAAATTCAAGATGGTTCATTGGTTAGGTTTACCGCACAAGAAAACACCTTACATAATGATGACCGAGTTTGGGGGCCAATGCGTTTTGTTTATGTGCAATATGCGAGTGATCCCATTGTATTTTTCTCTACCGACTTATTTCGAAAAGAACCTGACTGGATGAAGGAGCCAAGAGCATACGATGTGTCAAATGCCTTTCAGTGGTTTCCGCTAATTACCTTTTTTCAGGTACTGTTTGATTTACCTATGGCGGATAGAGTGCCCCGTGGAAATGCGCACAGTTATTCTGCAGACAGTTATATTGATGGCTGGGTGGAAGTTTCAGCACCAAAAAACTGGCAGCTAAATGATAGTAAGGAACTGATAAAGCAGTTAAATAAGCAATAACAATTCATTACTAATTCAACAGTTAACGCTATTGTATTTATTGCTTTAATTGTTACTCTTTATCTTCAGAGAGCGCATTGATAATATTAATTTTAGTGTTGTAAAAGCTACAAAAAAAGGACATTCATCATGTTAAAGTTTAAAGACATACTTTATGTATTCAGTGACTCCACCGACAATAGCCGTGCATTAGCAAAAGCTGTGAAAGTGGCAAAAAAGAATGAAGCTAAATTAACGGTTTTGTTTACCTTAACAGATGAAACTATGCCTGACTCGCTTGGATTTAGTAAGGCGGATATTGCCACGTTCATTGAAGGTAAAGAGTTAGAACGCGATGAAATCATTGCAAAATATGCCGAAGACATTGCTATTGAAAAAGACACTTTATTGAGTAATGCCTACCTTGATGTGATTGAAAAAGTACAACAAAGTGGTTTTGATTTACTGATTAAACCAACCGAAAATGAAGGCTTGTTAAGTCGATTATTTGGTAGCAATGATATGGGCTATTTACGTCAGTGTCCTTGTCCTGTGTGGTTGATTAACCATGCCGAAGAGAAAAGTGATAACACGGTCGTTGCCGCAGTAGATGTCGATGATAATTACCCTGCTCATGAAAGAGAGGTAAGAGCTAAACTGAATTTAGAAATTGCGCTAACGGCAGCATCAATTGCTCTGAGCAAAGGTGCTACTTTAAAAGTTGTTTCTATTTGGTCTTCTCAATATGAAAATACCTTAAGAGATTTTGGTTTATTGAAAAAGAGTAATGAAGAGATTGCTGAGAATGTTAAAGAAGCGGAAGAGCTTCATGGTAAGAATTTCACTCGATTTATCGACACGATTAAAGCCGAGCTAGGTGAAGAGCAGTTTGCAGCCTTAGCGGTTGAGCAAGTATCTATTAAAGGCGCACCAAGAGAAGAGCTGCCTAAGTATAGTAAATTAATCAATGCTGATTTAGTGGTAATGGGCACCGTCGCAAGGGTTGGCATTCCAGGCTTGATTATTGGCAATACTGCCGAAAATATTTTGTATCGTTTGAATCAATCCGTGTTGGTGTTAAAACCAGAGGGCTTTGATTCTCTGGTTGATTAACTGCGGTAAGGTTTGTTGAGCTTTAGTTACTGGTAGTTCGCATGATATCAGCAACAGATTGCTTCATTTTAGTGTAAATAAGTCGACCATTTTTGCTATCAAAATCATAACCAACGAGATCTTTGAACCACACCGTCTCCCTTAAGGTTGCTTTATCAATGTCGTAAGCTTGAATGTCAGCACTGACAGATTGTTTACGACAAATAATGGCGTTAGCACTTAATTGTAAATTCAACTTGCGGTTTAGCAGTCCTGCGGGACAATATAGCTCAGTAGGTATAACCGGTTGGTCTATCCCCTTAAACTTCATCACTTGCTCATTTTTCTGAGTTATCGCGTAGTAGAAACCATCGGAACTTGAATAAATACCACCTTGGTAATTTTTTGGAAAAGCGGTTAATGCTTGTGTGCTGATTTTATAGCGCATAAAACGCCAGTTATTATTTTTAATGGTAGAGAATAATAATGTGTCTTCATCTTGCCAACTTAATCCGCTGATGGCGATATTATTCAGTGGTAATTCGATTAGTTCTAAGTTGCTGGTGTTGACGATGAAAGCTTGGTTATCAGCTAATATGGCGAGTTGACTATCGCTGGGAGAAAAATCCAGATGATATAGCTTAATTCGGTTATCAAAAAAGGTTATTTGTTTGCTTTGGTTAGCACCTAGTGTGGATAAATAAACCTCTGCGGTGCTTGAGCGTTTTGAGACAAATGCGTAGCGCTCGCTGGTATTGGCTAACGTCGGTAAGTAATCCATCACAGACGAATTATCTAACTCAATATTGGTATTTTTCATCTGCTCAGCATAGTGAATATCTCTGTTGAGCAAATAAGAGACAAAGCTAAAATCTTTGCCGTTATTGATTCGTGATAACTGCTTTACCCGTGAAGTATTACTGGCGACAACCGCTAGTTTTTCTCCTGCTAAATTACTTTGCCACAACTCATAAGCGGGATGTGGAGAGGGATGAACAATAGTTTTATTGTCGTGATGCCAGCTAACCGCTCGCATTAAGTAAGGTAATTGCGCGCTTTGTTTTAATTTTGATTGAACTATATCTAAAGTATAAATTTGAGTTTTCGGAGCGAACTCACTGTTTAACATCACGAGACGAGAACCATCGGCTGAGATATCAAAATAATAATTACCCAGTCCACGGGTGATTGGTTGCTTGATAATGTCTTTTTCTAAGGTGGATAAGTTAACACGGAAAATTTGATAACCGCTTGTTGGTGACTGTTTATCATTAAAATATAAATACTGTCCATCCGCTGAAAAGGTAAAGTGCGGCCAGCTATCTTTACTGCACTCACTAATCGCTTGCCATGAATCAAGTTGCTGAATATTTGCT
Source organism: uncultured Colwellia sp. (assembly GCA_913057925.1). Lineage (GTDB taxonomy): Bacteria > Pseudomonadota > Gammaproteobacteria > Enterobacterales > Alteromonadaceae > Colwellia. Next base: position 10,608 of record CAJXPG010000049.1, read on the forward strand.
AATTCTGCCCAGTAAATTATGCAACTATCTTGCTGTTGAAATAAAAAAGCGAGTTTATTGTCTGTTGGTGACCACACTGGACGCGAGAGTGCTGCATCAGGAAATTTCACTGTTATTTTTTGCTGGGTGTTAATGGTTTCTATGGCGATAAAGCTGGGTCTGCCTGTACCGGTTTTACTGTAGGCAAGTAACTTTAGATCAGGTGAAATATTTGGGTGCTGCTCTTCAGCAATTTCACGAGTTAATGGTGTAAGCTGCTTGGTAGTAATAGTTTCGTTTTGCTGAAAGTTAATTGGTATTAAATAGATACTTAATATCAATAAGGCAAATGCAGACAGTGCAACTTTAATCAAAAATTGGATATTTTGCTTTTTACTGTGAGTGTTGCTGCCTTTATCTTGGCTATTGTTACTCGCAGCTACTATGGGATTGATGTGACTGGCACATTCATTTATTTGATTGGCGTGGCTATCTAGGCTTTGGCTACCCGACTCTGTGAGGGCAGAGCCATTAGTTTCACTAAATGTTGCCACCATACGGTAGCCTTTTTTGGGCACGGTAATGATAAATTGTGGTTTTTTCGGATCATCAGCGAGTACTTTCCTTACCTTGACCAAGGTTCTGCTGATGGCATTGTCAGTAACGATAGTACCAGACCAAACATTATCCATAAGCTCATCTTTACTAATGATTTTGTCGTGATTGAGGCAAAAGTAGATCAATAAATCATAAACTTTAGGTGCAAGCTGAATGCTTTCACCATCACGTATCAGTAATTGATTCTCGGTATCGATAACGATATTTTCACACTTAAGGTAACGCAAAGTTGTTCCTATTATTTCTATTGTCTGTAGCGATGTTATCGTTATTAGTTGATGAATTTACTTGCGAGTAACTGTCAATATCATACTGCAGTTATGATGCTTACAGTAATATTATCATGCAAAAAATAAGGTTTATTTGTAACAAGGTGAATAATGTTTTCTCTTTAATTTGCTGAATTTTATGTGAAATATAAAGTAATTTCGGTTGCTTTCACTTTTTGGTCACACTTTATTTTAACCAAGCTATACGATTTCACATCCTGTTCATTTCTTTGGTTCATTATTTTTATATCTTGTAGACAGGTTAGCAAAACTGCTAAATCTAAAGCCAATTAAAGAGAATAAAGATGAAAAATCCAAGTCAGTCAGTTTATTTAGTTACCGTAAAATTATTAATACTTTTATTTAGCCTATGCCATGGTGTTGCTTCTGCAACAACACAAAACCAAGACACTAAACAGGCGTTATCTTCCACAAAGCAAAAAATACTGATTGTAGTTTCAAGCGATCAGCATGGTTATTGGTTACCTGAAGTCGTCGAGCCGTATCGAATTTTTGCTAAGTCTGGATTTAGCGTTGATATTGCTAGCCCTAAAGGAGGAGAGGGCCGAGCAAGAGGGCGCTTAACTAACGAAGATGCCAATTGGTATAAAAAATCGCTTCTAGCCAAACAATTAGTGAAGAGTGTGCCATTACGTGAAGTGAATACATTGCAATACTCAGCGCTTTATTTTGCTGGTGGCGCTGGACCAATGTTTGATTTAGTGGATAACAAGCAAGCTCAAAGAGTTACTCGTGAAATTTATGAAAAGGGTGGTTATGTTGCTGCGGACTGTCATGGACCGGCCGCTTTACTCAATGTTAGACTTTCTGACGGCGAGCGATTAATTAGTGGTAAGAAGTTAACCGCAAAAGCCAATATTGAAGAAGGGAGTTGGGCACGTAGTAATTACCCGTTCTTATTAGAAGATAAAATTGCTCAACTTGGCGGTGACTATTCATCCGCAGGAAAAGGCCAAGAACATGTTGTGGTGGATGGCAGAGTCATTACCGGACAAAATCCAGCTTCTGCAATTCCTATGGCTGAGGCGTTGGTTAAATACTTAAGGTAAAGTTGAAGCTGAATTTTTGTTAATTTATAGCCGTTTTCTTTATTAAAACGGTTATAAAATAACGAGTTATAATTGGTAATTTATCTCAATACGATGTGAACCATCGGTAAAGTCGACATTTTCATTCCAATTGGCAAAGTACCTGACATTCATTCGAGGATTGATTTGATAATTTAGTGCAAATTCGAGCAGCAAAACATTGTCATTGCCTAGCCCATAAGCATTATCTTTATAGAGATCTGATCCTGATAAAGCTTGTAAGTAAAAAGGGTTATAATTGAGCCAAACTCGTGGTGATAAGTAGCTTTTTCATGTGATTCCTTCCTTTATTCACTATTTGTTAGTTGGCCACGGATAGACAAAATTTGTGACCATATTATCGATAAAGTTAACAGTATTACTTAAGCCATTTTCTGACTTTACCTGTTTAGCCGCCTGCTCAACACTTGCTAAAATTAATTGGTTGGTAGTCACATCGACAATAGCGGCAGTGACACTTTCAGCGGTTAATTTAGCAGAGCCAACCATACCCATATACTGACCTAGTTTTTTCTCCTTGCCAAGGAGGCATAAATTTTGAGGCGGACAAGCGTTAATTTATTGTTTATTCGGATTTATATTCAGGCTTTTAGCTTAATAGAGCTAGTGATCATATTTTGATAAATCATTAAAAAATTATTTTATGATTGAACCTCTTAAATTGCTTACAGGGGTACACAAACTATCTTTTAACAAAATCAATTCGATATATTATTGTTAGAGCATAGGTTATGTATTGGCTAAGTGAGCGATAAAAGTTACGGTGACAGTGGCTGCATTATCATCAGGTAAATTTTAAAAGGCTGCACTCAAAGACTTTACTGAACGGGCATTGAGTCTGAAACTTCGTCATACGTTCCTTTATGTCAAAAACTAGCCTATATTTATTGAGGTAATTATATGTCTTGTAACGTAATTTTAATGAGGTGAGATAATGATAATAAAAAAATACATCTTGGTAGGTTTAGCGGCTAGCTTGTTAGTTGGCTGTGCGACGGGCAATACCCCGGAAACTAAAAAGAAGAATGCACGAGAAGAAACGGCTTCAGCCTTAACTAAAATCTATGAGGATCACCCGGGTGCCAAAACGGTCGTTAATGCTAATAAAGCGCATGTCATCTGTACTGGTAGTGATAGCTATTTATTTGCCGCCTCGACAGGTGGCGGCGTTTGCACACTGCATGATAGTGGTAAAATTGATTATTATCGCTTTGCTTCAGCCGGTGTTGGCGCAGGTATCGGTTTTAAACAAGTCGCCTTTGTTTATGTTTTTTTAAATAGTGATGCTTTGAAGCGCTTTAAGGAATCTGGTTGGGATGGTGGTGCTAGAGCTGAAGCCAGTGCAGAGCATGATGGCGAAGGTGGAAATGCATCTGCTAATCAATCAGCCGATATGGAAGGAGTGAAAATATATCAGGCAAACTTATGGGGAGCTGCTGCTCAGGCTACAGTGCAGGGCTATAAGTTTTGGCATACGGATTTCACGGATGATGTTATAGAGAACAAAGAATAGTTTGGCAGATACCCTTTTAAAATGGCCTCATGTCGGAGGCCATTTTTGTTTCGGTTAGTAACCTTTTTTAATACAGCTAGCTTCACTTTGAACACGATTTACCATTTTACCAAATGCTTTATCTCTGGCTCTTTTTTCAGATAAGGTTGCACTATTAAAGGCTTGTTCCTTGATTAATTTTTGGTAGCTATTAAGTCTTCGAAGCGATAACTCTCCCGATTCGATAGCGGCTTGCACGGCACAGTTAGGCTCGGAAGTATGGCTACAATCGCTAAACTTACATTGTTGGGCCAACGCTACTATTTCATGAAAAGTTTCACTCACCCCTTGTTCACATTCAGCTAGTTGCAGCTCACGCATGCCTGGAGTATCCATCAGTAAACCACCTTGTGGTAATACCTTTAGTGCGCGATAGGTGGTGGTATGTCGCCCCTTGCTATCATCCTCTCTAATTTCACCCGTTTCCAAGGCTTGATAGCCTAATAAACCATTGACCAGAGTAGACTTGCCAACACCAGAAGAGCCAAGAAAGGCGATGGTTGCTCCTTGTTTGCAATAACTATTAAGTGGCAGTAATTCTTCAGCAGATAGCGCGTTAATCGCATGAACCATCATTAATGGATCTAATGCCTGAACTTGTTGGCGCTTGTCATCGGCTTCTTCACATAAGTCAGCTTTGGTTAACACCACAATGGCTTCAACTTGTGCTTCCTTAGCGATAGCAATATAGCGCTCAATTCGGTTGAGGTTAAAATCGTTATTTAATGAACAAACAATAATTAAACTATCGACATTAGCAGCGATGAATTGGCTGCTTACTTTCGAGCCTGGTGCTTTGCGCTGAAATAGCGATTGACGTTCTAATGTACGAATTAGGCGGTTGTCATTATCGAATAAAACCCAGTCACCGACACAGACCTTTTCAGTATCGGGAGGTATATTCAGACTGTGTTGTCCTTGTTCAGAGAGCGCTAACAGCGTGCTACGGTGATGCTCAACTATTCGGCCAACGTTTAATGCTTCAAGCTCATCAAGGGATAATTGTTGACCAAAAAAAGGCTTCCAGCCAAGCTGTAATAAGGTTGGTGTAGCTGTTGTCATCTTCATCCTCTGAATTTAATCTACCTAGGTTATTTTATGATAATAACTAAATATAACAGCAAATGTTTGTTAAAAATCGTAATTCTATTGAAAAGAAAGTTGTTTTTTTTTGATTAAAAAATGACTTGGCACCCTGTGTTCATTGTACTTCTGTCTATTGGTCGTTTGGGATTATCACCAAATAGGCAAGTTAATAAGCAGAGATATATCATTGTTTATAAGTCGGAATATTTAGGTTACATAAATTATTGTTTACGCTATATTATCTTTAATGCTTTGCAAAAATAAGGATCTATTCGATGAGCTCACTTCAAGGGGGGGTAGGTAAAAAAAGTACATTTTTTCAACTTTTTTCTGCTTCAATTTTTGTTAATTTACTCTCGCTAGCATTACCTTTCACTATGCTGCAAATATATGACCGAATTCTACCGAATCAAAGTTATGGTACCGCAACTGTGCTCGTTATTGGGGTAGCTATAGCAATACTGTTAGAGTTATTCCTTCGCTATGCCAGAAGCTGGATGCTTGCTTCATCGGCTGCAAATTTTGAGTTACAAACAACAGTAAAAGTTGTTAATCACATCATGGAAGCTGATCATCAGTCCTTAGATAGAATGGGCAGTGGTCGTTTATTTAATAGCTTATCCGGTATTACAGCAATGCGCGATTTATATTCAGGCCAAGCTGCTGTCGCCATGATGGATTTTCCTTTTGTGTTAATTTTTCTTGGCTTAGTCGCTTATATTGGGGGACCTTTAGTATTTATCCCTATTTTTATTTGGTTTGTTGTTATTGTTATGGTGCTTACCATTAGTAAAAACCTTTCAAAGGTTACCGATGAGCTCTCTTCAACAGACAGTCAGCGCACGTCAATATTAATACATGTGCTATCCGGGTTAACTACTGTAAAAGCATTAGCATTAGAACAGCCGTTATCTCGAGAATACCGAGAATTAAACTTCAAACGACTAGCTCAACAAGAAAGGGTGGATTGGCTTGCTGCAAAACTGCAAGAATTAATTCAAGGGGCTTCACAAGCTACCACGTTAATTTTGGTCTTATTGGGTTGTTACTCTGTATTAAATGGAGATTTAACAACTGGCGGACTTGCTGCTTGTTCAATTCTAGCCGGCAGGGCTGTAGCACCATTAAGTGCTATCGTGAGCCTACGTTCTCGAATAGCGACAGCAAAAGTTGCTATGGAAAATGTTGATGGCTTAGTATCTTTACCTAAAGAGGCCTTTACCAGTGTTAAAACTTATCATGAAAAACTACCATTAGGTCCTATAAAGTTTACAGATGTTGATTTTCAACATGTTGGGGCTAACTTAGTTGGCTTATCTTTGGATGTTCAGCCTGGACAGCTATGCACTATTCAATCTAATCCGTTAACGCATGCTAGCGCAGTATTACAAACCTTAGGTTTCTTTAAACCAATCAATAAAGGCACTATTACAATTAGCGATATCGATATTTTTGAACATTCGGTAAATGAATTTCGACAATCAGTTTTGTACGTGCCGCCTTGGCCAATTTTATTTGCGGGTAGTTTGTTAGATAACATGACGATGTTTCAACCTCAATATGAAAGTCTAGCAATGCAATATGCAAATGAATTAGGTTTAACAAATACTATTTCACAACTACCCGAAGGTTATGCTACTAGGGTAAGTGAAGATAATAATAAAGTGATTGGCAAAGGAGCAATCAAGTTAGTTTCTTTTATAAGAGCTATTGTGCAAAGCCCGTCTATTCTTTTACTTGATGAACCCATGATCTCCCTTGATGCAGATTCACAAGCAAGGTTACTAAAGTTACTAGCTTCTTTAAAAGGGGAAATGACAATACTCGCGGTATCTTACTTCGAAGAATTGTCAAAAATTAGTGATAAGACAATCACGTTAAGTAATGAGGATGGTAAAAATACATTATTGTCAGAGCAAAGAGGGTCTGATTATGAGTAGATACAATGACCTAAATATTGCCTTAGTTTCCCTGTTACAGCAATTAGGCTTGTATTCACAAGCCAACAGTATCTCTGAAGACTCACGACTTGACCACTTAAGTACTACTGATGTTTTAGATGTCTTACGAAAGTATAATATTAACTTTCATGTTGTCTTGATGAATAAAAAAGATATTGACCATACGTTACTACCTTTTTTGGTTATTCCTCATGAAGAACCCGCATTTGTCTCTAGGCGTAAAGATAATAAATTTCAAAGGTTTGAGTCTGAGGGGCAATGGAAGAATATTTCTTTTAGGCAAGGTTTTGAGCAATCAAAAATGATTATTATAGAGAATCTGCCTGCTAAAAGCGTCAAAAGCAAAACGTTCTCACAATACTTCTCTCAACAAAAAAAATGGTATAAACCGGTTTTTTGGTTAAGTTTATTATCAAGTTTAACAGGGCTTGCGGTTCCTTTATTTACTATGTCTGTTTATGACCGAGTCATCGGTGGACAAGCCCCAGAGGTTTTACCAACAATTGCTTTAGGTGCTTTTATAGCATTAACAATATTGGTAGGTAGTAGACTCATTAGGGCCAAAGTTGTTTCTAGTGCAAGTAACAGATTTGCAAGGGATTTATCTGATGTAACTTACAGTAAACTTCTAAGAATGCCATTAATGGTTTTGTCGAGGGTTGGTCTGTCAAATCATATTGCTAGAATGAAAAATGCTGAAAAAGTAAGGGGCATGATTTCAGGGCCTGGGGGGGCAGGGTTAATTGATTTACCTTTCACTGTCATTGCTTTTGCAACGATTGCCTTTTTAAGTGGCTGGTTAGTTTTAGTCCCTATTATTATGCTGTTTATATATTTTGGGGTGATGAAACTTTTAAATAAATATACAGCGCGAGTAGTGCCAACCATAAACAGTGAGTATCAACAGTCAATTAACGAGCTGTCAAAAAATGTACTGCAGCTTAAAGCCAGTGGACAAACAGATACTCGAAGAGCTGAATTCTTTAGGCAATGCAGAGAGTCTTGCCGACAAAACTTTTTATTTGCCAAACGTAATGGGTTAAAAACCGCTACCGCACACGCATTAAGTATGTTTACAGCATTAGCGACGGTTTTTACTGGAATTTTCTTGGTCTTAAATCAGAGCATTACTTCTGGGGCATTAATCGCGTGTGTCATGTTGATTTGGCGCATAACGGGGCCTGCGCAATTAGCGTTTTCATCCGGGCAAAAATTGACAATGATGAATGGTGCTATTGCTCAGTTTGATCGATTTATGCAGGCAACTCCGGAACAAAATGAATATCGGTTAGAGCAGCCTGAACGAAATATTGCGCCAAAGATTACAATTAATCAAATAACCTTAAGATATACCGCTAGCCAAGAAGCTGTGTTATCCGGTGTTTCTGCCGATATTGAATCTGGTGATTGCGTTGCTGTTATTGGACCTAATGCTTGCGGAAAAAGTTCTTTGTTGTTGTCTATACTTGGTGTTGTCGAACCACAAGCTGGATATATCACAGTAAACAACAAGAATTTGAAACAATATGACCCTGAGTCTTACCGAAGTTACGTAGGGTTCAGTCCAGCAGAGCCAGACTTATTTCCTGGCACATTAGCCGATAACTTACGTATTGCTAAGCCTGATGCTACTGATGAAGAATTAATAGCAGCATTGAAATGCGCAGGTGGGGAATCCTTGTTTACCTCACTCGATTCAAACCTAAACATTCAGTTAGAAAATAATGCGTCCAACATGCTTTCAGCAGTAGAGGGCAGCTACATCAATTTAGCGAGAGCCTTGCTTAAAAAATCTAGTCTGATTGTCTTAGATGAACCATTAGCAAACAGAAACCCATATGCGATAGACGCATTTAGTAAAACGGTGTTAAGTCGCAAAGGAAAAGCGACCATTATCTTTACCAGTCATGATCCAGAGTTAATCAAATTGGCTGATAAAGTGATTGTTTTAGATAAAGGTACAGTTGTTTATGCAGGGCCAGTTCCTGATAAAAATTCACAAGATATGGAGTCAACGGATAATGAGTAATCGCCAACTTGCTAATAGAGAATGGGAAGCACATGAGTTTTCTGATGCTATAGAAGCTCCTATTGAACGTAAAACGATCAAAAATATTAGCTATATCATTATCGGTTCGATATTTTGTTTACTCGTCTGGTCTATTTTCTCAAAAGTAGAGGAAATTGCCAAAGCACGAGGGCAGGTTGTACCACTTGGCCATCTACAAGTTATTCAAAGTCAGTTAGGTGGCACAATTAATTCAATCACAGTTGAAGAAGGGGATGTGGTGAATAAAGGTGATTCATTGGTTAGCTTTATTGCAATCAATAGCCAATCTACGAAAGAGGAATTAGCGAGTAAATATGCTAATTTAATGATGAAAAAAGAAAGATTATCATCCTTTCAAGAGGGGCGTGAAGCCAACTTTAATGAATATAACGAAACATACCCGCGGTTAGTGCTTCAGCAGCGTCAAGCTTTGTCAGCTATGAACAGTGAGTTGTCAGCTATTGAGTCCCTTTCGAAGTCTGATATAGCGAAAACTCAAACAGAATACAATGCCCTAGAAAGAGAAATTCCGGCACTTAAAGATCAGATTACTGCTTCTGAAAAAACCTTCACAATGATGTCTACATTAGCGAAAACAGGTGGTGTATCACAATTAAAATTATTAGAAGCGCAACAAAAACTAGATTCCTATCAACGAGAACTGAGTGTTTTAGAAGGAAAGAAACTAGTGCTTGCTAAAAATATAGCAAACTTAGATGATCAACTTATTAGTAAGAAGGCATCTCTTTTCAAGTTGGTTGGTGAAACTTTAACAGAAACTCAAGGTGAAATTCTTGCTATTGAAGCAAGACAAAGGTCTTCAGATTCAGATGTTTCTCAAAGTACGGTAGTTGCCCCTGTTAGCGGTATTATTCAATCTATACCAAGTAGCAGTGTTGGTAGCGTGATTGCACCAGGAGGTACGGTAGCAGTGATAGTACCTGTGACGGATAAAGCTTTGCTTGAAGCCAGGTTATCACCTAGAGATATTGGTTTTGTTTCTGTAGGACAATCAGCTAGAGTTAAAGTTGATGCCTTTGATTATAGCCGTTACGGCGCTTTAGATGGCATTGTTAAAAAAATATCCCCCAGTACCGATACTGATGAGAGAGGGGGTGTTTTTTATAAGGTTCAAATCGCCATTGATAAACCCTATTTTGGTAATAAGCCAGGTAACTTGGCACTTATTCCAGGAATGACTGGTGAAGCTGACATTGTAACGGGCGATAAAACAATTTTTCAATATTTATGGAAACCAGTATTTACCAATGTAACAAGTGCTTTTGGTGAAAGGTAGAGGCTTTGAAATGAAAAATGATAAAGATAAAACCAACCCAAAGACTAAAGTCAGTGATAAAGCATCAGCAAAAACGGATGAGTTAAATAAAACTCAAAAGAAAGTAGTTAAAACGGATAAAGATGTAGAGCGCCTAAAAGCGAAAGAATTTAAAAGTGTTTCTTTAGGTGATATTGAACTCAATGCTGATTTAGTTGCAGATAAGTCAACAACACATATTGCTGAAAGCGATAAAAACCAAGATATTGGTACTACACTTGATGAACAAGTGAAAGAAGGTGTTGATTTATTAGCTAATAGTAACCCTGAAAATAAAAAAGACAGCCAAAAAAGTAACTCAGATTTAGAAGAAAGTACTGGGTCAATTACGGATGAAACTGAGTTAAAAGAGCAAGCAGAAAATCCGGAAGAGACTATTAAACCTTCGCAGGCAACTCGAGTAGGAAAAGGGGGGGCAGTCACTACATCTGCAGGAAAAACGATTGACTTTACCAATAATCAACAGGCAGGTTTGATTACAAAAACTGATCATCCAGCAACTATTCATTCGATTACGCCAACAATAGATCCCAATAATCAGTCACCCACCATAAATACAGTATTAACAACCGAGGGCACTGATCAATTTAAACCGGACCCAACACAACACGCATTAAATACGTCAACAATTTCACTTAATGAAGTTACGCTTGATAATACACTTAATGCTCAGGAGTCTTTAGCATTAGTAAAAATTACTGGGGCGGTAACAAGTGACGTAAAAGAAAACTGTATGGTTGAGTTAACTATTGGTAGTCAAAATTTTACGGGTATAGTTATAGATGGAAAATTTAGCATTGAGGTACCGGGAACTGCTTTAGTTAATGTTGATAAGGTTATTGCAGAATTGACCGTGGAAAATTCAGATGGTAAGCAGATTCTTGCCTCAGCAACACAGCATTATCTTGTCGATTCATCAATTTTTGCTAAAGATGATCAAAGTTTAGCTAAAGAAGGCCAGGGAGCTTTATCAACTACAGGAAATGTCCTTTCGAACGATGACAATGACCAAACGGTTGTAACAACAACCGAAGTTATAGGTCGTTATGGAGTTTATCGTTTTCAACCAGACGGTACTTACACATATGAGCTCGATAATAATAAAGTTAATAGTTTTAGTTCCGGTGAAAGTCATGAAGACTTTGCTATTTATGAAATCAAAGATAGTGCAGGGAATGTAGCTTCAGCTAAGTTATCTACAATCATTGAAGGAACTAATAATGAAGGCATTATTTTAGGTAACTCAACTGCGCGTTTGACTGAAGACAAAGATGTCGAACAGGGGGAGCTGCATGTAAATGGTCTGCTAACTATTACTGATGTTGATTCAGGTGAAAATCAATTCCAAGCGGAAGTTTTACAAGGTCAGTTTGGAAGCCTTTCTATTAATGATTTAGGCCATTGGACTTACACTGTTGATAATTCTCAAACAGTGATACAAGGTCTGAAAACCGGTGAATCTGTTACTGATACAGTATTAGTCCATTCAGTGGATGGCACTGAACAAAAAATCTCTGTGACCATTAATGGTACCGATGATAAAGCGGTGATTGGTGGCACTGCTACGGCCACACTCACGGAAGAGAAAGACGTTCATCAAGGGCAACTACATGCAGATGGTGTATTCACGGTTACCGATTTGGATAATGGCCAAGCGCAATTCAGTGCTGATAGGCTACAAGGTCAGTTTGGCACCTTATCCATTAACAACTTAGGCCACTGGACTTATACAGCTGATAATTCACAACAGGCTATTCAAGGACTGAAAACAGGCGAATCACTTACTGATACGCTAGTCGTTCACAGCGTCGATGGCACAGAGCAAAAAATCACTGTATCCATTAATGGTACCGACGATAAAGCGGTTATTGCTGGGACTAGTACTGCGAGCATTACTGAAGACAAAGATGTTCATCAAGGGAAGCTTCATGTAGATGGCGCACTCACTGTTACCGATGTAGATAATGGGCAAAACCAATTCCAAGCCACAGTACAGCAAGGTCAATTTGGTACACTTTCTTTAAATGAACTAGGTCATTGGACCTACACGGCTGACAATTCCCAACACGTGATTCAAGGCTTGAAAACAGGCGAATCACTTACCGATACACTAGTAGTTCACAGCGTCGATGGCACAGAGCAAAAAATCACGGTGTCCATTAATGGCACTGACGATAAGGCGGTTATTGGCGGCATAGCTACAGCCAATCTGACCGAAGATAAAGACCTTCATCAAGGGCAACTCCATGTTGATGGCCTGCTTACTATTACTGATGTTGATAATGGTCAAAACCAATTCCAAGCGAACATTTTACAAGGCCAATTCGGCACACTGTCGATCAATAATCTAGGCCACTGGACTTATACTGCTGACAATTCCCAACAGGCCATTCAAGGCCTGAGAACAGGCCAATCACTTACCGATACGCTAGTCGTTCACAGTGTTGACGGCACCGAGCAAAAAATTACCGTAACCATAAACGGCACTGACGATATGGCGGTCATTGGTGGAACGAGTACGGCACAAGTAACGGAAGATAAAGGCGTTCATCAAGGGCAACTACATGCTGATGGTGTACTCACTGTCACCGATTTAGATAATGGTGAAAACCAATTCCAAGCGGGTGTTTTACAAGGTCAGTTCGGAAGCCTTTCTGTTAACCAACTTGGCCACTGGACTTACACTGCCGATAATTCTCAAGCTGCAATCCAGGCATTAAAAGCCGGTGAATCTATTACTGATACAGTATTAGTTCGTTCAGTGGATGGGACTGAGCAAAAGATTAATGTCACTATTAATGGAACCGACGATAAAGCCATTATTACTGGAGTATCTACAGGCGATGTCGATGAAGGCCATGGCAGTTTTGGTGATATGTCGCCAGATTATGCACAAGCTGGTATGGCTAAACTTGGGCAGGATGCCTTAACGGCTGACGGAAAATTAGATATTGTTGATCCAGATACTGGTGAATCTCAGTTTGATCCTAAAGGCGGTGCTTGGAATAATTCCTATCATGGACAATACGGACACTTATTATTAAACAGTAATGGCACTTGGCATTATGACGTGACAGTTGGTAGCGTGGATTGGGTCGGTAATACTAAAACCACTATCGGCTCTACGATTGATCAGCTCGGGGAAGGACAAACTTTAACTGATACCATAACCATCCAATCTAAAGATGGCACAAGTCACGACATAGTTATTACCATTCATGGTGATAACGATAGACCTTATATCAGTTCTGAAGTGACACTTGCCACGGGTATAGAAGATACAACGCTTACTTTCACCAAAGCCGATTTACTTGCCAATACTGTTGATGTGGATGCCAATGACGCAGGTAAGCTTTCCATTGCTAATCTGTTAGTCGACCACGGCTCTGTGGTTGATAACAAAGACGGTACTTTTACTTTCACTCCGGCAAAAGACTATAACGGTCAAGTCCATTTTACCTATGATGTAAAAGATGCTCATGGTGGCGTCACTCATACTGGCGCATTAACATCACTTAGTGCAGTGAATGACGCATCCGTCATATCAGGAGACAAGTCTAGCAATATTATAGAGGGTGATATTGGCGATAGCGTAACAGCAACTGGCACGTTATCTATCAGCGATGTCGATAAGGCCGATAACCCAGATTTTCCAGATATTGCTTCAATAGCGACGACCTATGGCCATATCACAATGAAGAGTGGCCAATGGACTTATACCCTTGATCAAAGCAAAGTACAGCAGTTAGACCCTGATGAAGCGGCAGTGGTGGATCACCATACATTTACCGCCAGCGATGGTAGTAAACAAACTGTTGATATCACCATAAAAGGTACAAATGATAAGCCAGTTATTGAATCGGCTCATGCTGCTCCTGCTGGCGCTTCAAGTACCCTTAAACTGCAAGATGTGGCGATTATAGATAACCCGACTGGAGCAAATATTGATGTTGCTACAACCAATGCTGAAAATGCACAACGCTGGGGAGCGGATCAAGTTGGAGTGGGCTCGGGCGTTAAATTAGTTGGTCTTTATAAGCCGGGTTCAGATCATAATTGGATAACCCACCCAGCAACTACATCTACGAGTCATAGTGGAGCAGGTGGTTTTAATCGTGTCGATAGTCATGATTGGTGGCAAAATAATGGCATCCCCGATACCGTCAATACTGGGTCTGGTGGTGCAAGTGGTCATGGCAATGCATGGACAGGTGGGATTGCGGTTTTTGAAGACAGTGCCGGGCATCAAACGATTGGTATTATTAACCGCGTGTGCAGTGGTAGTGGCAGTGAAGTCGACTATTTGTATTATCACTCATACCAAGAACTTCAAGTAGGTGGTGCTAAATTTAGTGGCAGTGCATCAGCTGGTGAAACCATTAATGTTATGGATGGTTCAACGCAAATTGCCAGTGTAGTTGCTGATAGCAATGGCCATTGGGAAGTGGCGGCAACTCACTTAAGTGACGGACAGCATAACCTACACATTGAAAATAGTGCCGGACAACATTCGGCAGAAACGATTTTTGAAGTCACTGGTCATTCCGTTCAAAATATTACTCCCGCGGGGCTCAATGCGGAACTCAAAGAAGATTCAGCGCAAACCACCATTGATGGTGAATTACGTACATCAGACGTGGATCACGGTGATACAGCAACAATTACCGCGCAAGCCAATCATGCTACCAAATATGGTCATTTCTCGATTGATGCGAACGGACAATATCATTACACCCTAGATAACAACAATCAGGATGTTAACCACCTTGGCGTTCATCAAACATTAACCGAAGTTATCCCTGTTACCTCAACCTCTACTGACGGCACCTCTGTTAGCACCAATGTGACTATTACGATTCAGGGTTCAGTTGACCAACCTATTTTAAATGCCACCGCCCCCGATGCGCAGCAAGGTAGTTCAATGGCATTAAGTCTTGATGTCGCTGCCACAGATACTGGTGGCGACAATGAAGACTTATTAATAAAAATTAGTGGCTTACCGGATGCTGCTACATTAAACCACGGCACTCATGACGCAATCGCCAAAATGTGGGTATTACATCAGTCGGATCTTAAAGGGCTTGAGCTCAATCTGCACGATGCAAATTTTCATGGCGGTTTACATTTTAATGTCACCGCAACCGCTTCAGCGGGTGGTGAATCAGAATCAACAACTAAGGCGGTAACATTATTTGTAAATGCCCCTCCAGAGGTTGCAAATGCGGTAACTGGAAGTAAAGCAGAAGACTCAGGTATGGGGGCGATTGACCTATTAGCGGGTGCTTCGGATGGTGATACCGGAGATTCACTAAGCATTGGTCATCTTGAGTATCAACTAGGTTCAACTACCAAAACGTCTGCTATTCCTTCTTATCTAACGATGGGTAAAGATGGTCACACATTAGTCGTCAATGCTAATGCCTCTGCATTTCAGCACCTTGGCGCTGGTGATACACAAACCATTACCGTTAGTTATAACATCAGTGACACCCATGGTGGCACGGTGCAACAAACAGCCACGGTAACTGTTACTGGCACGAATGACGCCGCGGTCATTACTGGCCAAGCCACAGGTAGTGTGATTGAAGACAGCCCAGCGCACGCTTCTGGGACCCTAGCTGTTACGGATACCGATGATAATCAATCACAATTTACAGCAACTACCATAACCGGTACTTACGGTAGTTTAACCATTGATGCGCAAGGGGCATGGCGTTACAGCTTAAGTACATCGGGCACCTCAGGCGATAACGTTCAGGCATTAGCTGATGGGCAAAAAGTCACGGATACCCTACAAATACAATCGGTAGATGGCACAGTCCATAGCATCAGCATTGGCGTGACAGGATCAAACGATCAGCCCACCGTCACGGTGCAAACTTTAAATGCGACCGAAGACAGTGACTACACCTTTACAGCTGCCAATTTTGGATTTACCGATACCGACAGTGGCGACAGCTTAGATCATATCACCTTTACCAGCCTGCCTGATGCCACACAGGGCGAGCTTCTGCTCAATGGTGTCGCCGTTAGCGCAAACCAAGAAATAGACAATGCCGACATTGCTAACCTAACATTTAAACCAGTCGCCAATTTCAATGGTGATGTACACCTTAGTTATACCGTCAATGATGGCCATGTTGACTCTGCGCCAGCAACCACAACCTTGAGTGTTGCCAATGTTAACGATCTACCAACGGTTGTCGCCACAACAAACAGCACGTTAGAAGACACAGATATTATCATCACAAAGGCCCAACTCTTAACAGGCTCTGCAGACATTGACGGTGATGCATTGGATATAAATAGTGTCACCGTCAATGGTGG
>CAJXPG010000050.1 GCA_913057925.1 uncultured Colwellia sp.
GAGATCTAGTACGGTCTCGTGGGCTCGGAGATGTGTATAAGAGACAGAAGTACAAGCTGGCATTAAAGAGCTATGTACACGTTTCCCTGTTTATAAGTAATTCTACTTATTGATGAACAAAGCCAATACTGCTTTGTTGCATTAAAAAAAACTATTGAAAATGGCCACTTTTGTGGCCATTTTTTATATACCTAAGATAATTTCATATTACTGCTAAGAATTTTAGCTTAATGAACTGTTTTCAATTAAAATGCCCCTTTAATTAGATTGTTTATGACTTGCTAACGACGGAAATTATCAATGTATTGTCCTTTTTGCTCAGCCACCGATACTAAAGTTATCGACTCTCGTTTAGTGTCAGACGGACATCAGGTGCGTCGCCGCCGTGAATGTTTAGCATGTCATGAACGCTATACAACCTTCGAAAGTGCTGAACTTGTTATGCCAAGAATTATTAAACGTGACGGCTCTCGAGAACCATTTAATGAAGATAAAATGCGTAACGGGTTAGTCCGAGCACTGGAAAAGCGCCCTGTTAGCACTGAAGAAATGGAGTTGTCGATAAATAAACTTAAATCTAAGTTGCGGGCAACTGGCGAGCGCGAAGTATCTAGTGAACTATTAGGTACAATTATCATGGAACAGCTAAAGAGCTTAGATAAAGTTGCTTATATCCGCTTTGCTTCTGTATATCGCTCGTTTGAAGATATTAGAGAGTTCGGCGAGGAAATTGCCCGTTTAGGCGATGATGAGTAACTAGCTGTTATTACAATTTAACTTTTGAGTACAACCATGACAAGTTTTTCACTACCAGACCACCATTTTATGCAACGTGCGATTAGTTTGGCAAAGCGTGGGCATTTCACCACCTCGCCTAATCCTAGAGTTGGCTGTGTATTAGTGAAAAATGGGGAAATCATTGGTGAAGGTTTTCATAAAAAAGCCGGGCAAGGGCACGCTGAAGTTCATGCACTTAAGCAAGCTGGCGTTGCAGCAAAAGGCGCTACCGCTTACGTCACACTAGAGCCTTGTAGTCATTACGGCTTAACTCCACCTTGCGCCGAAGCATTGATTAAGGCAAAAGTTAGTCATGTTATTGCCGCGATGGTTGACCCTGATCCAAGAGTTTCTGGTCGTGGTTTAGCAATGTTAGAGGCCGCAGGTATCACCACGCAATTTGGTTTGTTGGAGCAAGATGCTAGCGCATTGAACTCGGGTTTTATTCATTTAATGACCACTAAAAAGCCTTATGTGCGCTGTAAACTTGCCGCAAGTTTAGACGGAAAAACCGCAATGGCTAGTGGCGAAAGCCAATGGATAACCGGCAGTGAAGCGCGTACTGACGTGCAACGATTACGAGCACAAAGTTGTGGGGTAATTTGCGGTGCAGATTCGGTTATTTTTGATGATGCAAAAATGAATGTACGCTGGGATTCGCTAGGCGAATTAAAAAATAACTATGCAGAAGCGGATGTTAGGCAACCTGTCCGTATCATCATTGATGGTAAAAATCGCTTAACGCCTGAACTAACGGTATTCCAGCAGCCAAGTAAAATATTAATAATTCGACACACCATTGAAAATAGCCAAGTTTGGCCTCACTTTGTAGAACAAGTTCAAATTCAAAAAGCGACTGACAGCGACCATATCGATTTAACCGGGTTATTAACCTATCTTGCTAAACAAGGATTAAATGATGTGTTGATTGAATCAGGTGCTCAACTTAGCGGAGCTTTCATTGAACAAGGTTTAGTTGATGAATTAGTGTTATATCAAGCAGCTAAGTTGATGGGCAATGATGGCAAAGGCTTAGCCAACATGCCCTCAGTTGTGAAGCTAGCAGACGCTAAAGCATTAGATATTACCGACGTAAGATTAGTCGGAAAAGACATTAGATTAACGGCTAAGTTTTGTCGTTAAGTATCCGTAGTACTAAGTAATGCACGTAATTTTAAAGTGTTATTGACAGCATAAGTTAACGAGACAGATCATGTTTACAGGAATTATAGAAGCCGTAGGTGCTTTAAGAGCGATTAACACGTCAGGTGACGGTGCTCGTGTCATTATTGATACTGGCGTATTAGATTTGTCAGATGTTAAATTGGGCGATTCAATTGCCACTAACGGTATTTGCTTGACCGTTGTTGCTGTTGATAATTCAAGCTTTAGTGCCGATGTTTCCAGTGAAACGTTAACGCGTACCGGTTTAGCACATTATCAAACAGGTGATAGTGTAAATCTTGAAAAAGCCATGTTGCCAACTACTCGCTTTGGTGGCCATATGGTCTCTGGCCATGTTGATGCGGTGAGTGAAATAACTCGCATTGAGCATAAAGGTAATAGCATTGATTATTGGCTAACCATGCCGGCAGAATTAGCCGCGTATATTGCGGAAAAAGGTTCAATTACCATAGATGGCACTAGTTTGACTGTTAACAGTTTAACGGCTGAGCAGTTTCGTTTGACGATTGTTCCGCATACCACACAGCAAACAATTATCAGTAAATACCAAGTGGGTACTAAAGTTAACTTAGAAGTTGATTTAATTGCTCGCTACATAGAAAGATTACTTACCAAGCACACGGCTAATGTACAAGAGCCGTCAGGTGTTACGCATGCGCTATTAGCGCGCAGTGGTTTTATTAAATAAAGAGGTTGTCATGAATTTACACACGCCACAAGAGATTATCGACGATATAGCTCAAGGTAAAATGGTCATCTTAATGGATGATGAAGATCGCGAAAATGAAGGTGACTTCATTATGGCCGCTGAAAAAGTGACGCCAGAGGCGATCAACTTTATGGCAACACATGGTCGTGGTTTGATTTGTATGCCGATGACGGTAGAAAAGTGTCAAGAGCTTAAACTACCTTTGATGGTAGAAAAAAATGATGCGCAATTTAGTACTAACTTCACCGTGTCAATTGAAGCGGCACATGGTGTAACTACCGGTATTTCAGCGGGTGATCGTGCAACAACGGTTTTAGCCGCAGTAGCTAAAGACGCAAATCATTTAAGTATTGTACAACCTGGTCATATTTTCCCGTTAATTGCTAAAGATGGCGGGGTATTAAACCGCGCAGGACATACTGAAGCGGGTACTGATTTAGCGCGTTTAGCAGGTCTTGAACCAGCGGCAGTTATCGTAGAAATTTTAAATGAAGATGGCACCATGGCGCGTCGCCCTGATTTAGAAATTATTGCCGAAAAGCATGGTTTGAAAATGGGCACTATTGCTGACTTAATTGAATACCGTAATGCTAATGAAACCACCATTGAACGTGTTTCACAATGTAAGCTACCGACAGCATTTGGTGAATTTGATTTAACCGTATTTAAAGACACCATTGATGGCCAAGCACACTTTGCTTTAACCAAAGGCGAAATTAATGCTGACGAGCCAACATTAGTGCGTGTACATCTAGAAAATACTTTCAGAGACTTATTATTTAGCCAACGTGAAAGTGTCGCTAAATGGCCAATGGCGAATGCCTTGGAAAAAATCGGTAAAGAAGGCGGCGTATTAGTGTTATTAGGTAAGCATGAAACAACTGCTGAACTTATTGCTCAGGTAGAAAGATATGCAAAAACGGATGCCGGTGAAGTGGTTAACGAAGTGAAGCGCCACGTTGGTTCACGTAATGTTGGTGTCGGCTCGCAAATACTGTCGAACCTTGGTGTTAGTAAAATGCGTCTATTAAGCTCACAAACTAAATATCACTCGTTGTCAGGTTTTGGTTTGGAAGTTGTGGAATATATCGCTGAATAATCATTTATTGATGCTTTAAGTATAGTCATTTTTTCACATCGACAGATATGGAAGTCTTAATGTCGAGAAGCCAAAGATGGCTATCAACGACTATGTGATTGTGACATACCGTACATCCTAGACATAAAAAAAGCGATTTGAAGTCATTCAAATCGCTTTTTTTTATACAAATATAATTGCTAGCTGAGATGCAGAGAATTTTACTTTAAGCAATAAACTGTTTTATTTTATCGATAATACCTTGGCTATCTAAACCAAGTTCTTGGTGGATTTCAGCTTGTGTACCGTGCTTAATAAAGTTATCTGGTAAGCCAATGTTAAGAATTTTCTTCATAATGCCTTGGCTTAAAATATATTCATTAACGCCTGAGCCTGCGCCGCCAGCAATAGCATTGTCTTCAACCGTAACGATACAGTCATGTTCAGCGCATAGTTTGCTGATAAATGATTGATCTAATGGTTTCACAAAACGCATATCAACTAATGTTGCATTGAGTTCTTCAGCGGCTAATTTAGCTTCAGCTAAGGTTGTACCAAAGTTGAGAATGGCTATTTTATTTTCTGAACTAACGCCAGTCATTGTTCTAATGAGTTTGGCTTTACCAAGCTCAATCGTTTCCGTTATTGCGGGTAATGTTGCACCATTGCCGCTTCCTCGAGGATAACGAACTGCAGCGGGTGCATTTAACTGATAACCAGTATTGAGCATCAGTTGACACTCGCGTTCATCAGACGGTGCCATGATTGTCATATTAGGAATACAACGCATAAAGCTCAAATCAAATGAACCTTGATGTGTTGGTCCGTCGGCACCAACAATACCAGCGCGATCAATGGCAAATAATACCGGTAAATTTTGAATGGCGACATCGTGAATGAATTGATCATAACCACGTTGTAAGAAGCTAGAGTAAATAGCGACAACAGGTTTACGGTCGCCAATCGCTAATCCAGCTGCAAACGTTACTGCGTGTTGTTCTGCAATTGCAACATCATAGTATTGCTCGGGGAAACGCTGACTGAATTCTACCATGCCCGAGCCTTCACGCATTGCTGGGGTAATAGCGGCGAGTTTGCTGTCTTGTTCGGCTGTTTTGCATAGCCAATCACCAAATATTGCTGAATAAGTTGGTAAGCTAGGTGCACTTTTGGGCAAGGTCGTTTCTGTGTGATCAAACTTAGGTACTGCATGATACTTAATCGGGTCTTGCTCTGCTTGTTGGTAACCTTTACCTTTTGTCGTCGCAATGTGCAGTAATTGCGGACCTTTAAGGTTACGCATATTCGATATAGTGTCGACCAAACCGTTAACGTCATGACCATCAATAGGGCCGATATAGTTAAAGCCTAACTCTTCAAAAAAGGTGCTAGGTACTACCATACCTTTTAAGTGTTCTTCAGCACGGCTTGCTAATTCTTTAATTGGTGGAATGTTTTTAAGTATGCGCTTACTACCTTCACGAAGCCCTGTATATAGGCTTCCTGATAGCATTTTAGCTAAGTGATTGTTTAACGCGCCAACATTTTCGGAAATTGACATTTCGTTATCGTTTAAGATAACTAACATGTCTTTATTAATATCACCTGCGTGATTTAATGCTTCAAATGCCATACCTGCAGTCATGGCGCCATCGCCAATAACGGCAACAACTTTACGATTTTTTGCTTCTTTTTCAGCAGCAACAGCCATACCTAATGCCGCAGAAATAGAAGTACTTGAATGGCCAACACTTAATACGTCGTATTCACTTTCTTCACGCCACGGGAAAGGGTGTAAACCGTCTTTTTGACGAATGGTATGAAGTTGATCGCGTCGACCCGTTAATATTTTGTGTGGATAGGCCTGATGACCAACATCCCAAATTAAATGATCAAATGGTGTGTTATAGACATAATGCAAGGCAACCGTTAATTCAATCGTGCCTAAACCTGAGGCAAAGTGTCCACTGCTTTTACTTACTGAATTTAATAAGTAACGTCTTAATTCTTCACTGGTTTGTGTTAATTGAGTTTGATTTAATTTACGTAATTCATCAGGAGTATTGATGTTTGCCAGTAAAGGATATTCAGTCAGGTTTATAGTCATATTATTCTATTTAATCTAAATATTAATGTTTGCGATTGATAATGAAAGTCGCAAAATCGGATAAATTCTGTGTATTGTAGGGCAAAGTGGCTAAAGCTTGAAGCGCTTGTTGATATAAGTTGTCAGCTTTTTCCTGTGCGCCCGATAAACCTAGCAAAGCAGGGTAGGTACTTTTGTCTGCGGCAAGGTCAGAACCCGCGGGTTTTCCAAGCTCTTCTTCAGTTGAAGTAATATCAATAATGTCATCGCGAACTTGGTATGCCAGACCAACTAACTTTGCGTAGTGTGCGAGTTGTACTTTATCTCGTGAAGTAGCAACTGTACTGCATTCTGCCGCCATCATGACTGAGGCTTCTAATAAGGCACCCGTTTTTAATGAATGTAGCGTTTCTAATTCTTCAAGCGAAATAACTTTACCTGTTGCGGCTAAATCTAATGCTTGCCCACCACACATGCCTTGATAACCTGATGCTTTAACTAACTGTTGAACGAGTTTTACCTGTATTGCAAATGCAGACTTATCTTTTGTTGAGCTAAAGTCATGATTTGCCAATATATCAAAGGCTAAAGTTTGTAGGGCATCACCAGCTAAAATGGCGGTAGCTTCATCAAAAGCTTTGTGACAAGTAGGTTTACCGCGTCTTAGATCATCATCATCCATGGCAGGTAAATCATCATGCAATAAAGAATAAGCATGAATGCACTCTAAGGCTCCTGCAACCGCATCAATATCATGCATAGCTGCAGAAAGTGCTTCACCCGTGATATACGACAAATACGGGCGCATTCGTTTGCCACCAATTAATAATCCATAGCGCATTGCATCAAGCAGCGTTGGATCGTTGATAGCTAGCTGGTCTAATTTAGCGGTTAAAAAATCATTAATGCGTTGCTGATAATCAGCATATGAAGTCAAGGTTGCCATTAATTTTCGCCTTGAGCACCGTCAAAGTCTGACAGTTCGGCGCTGCCGTTTTTATCGAGCAGTATTTGCACTTTTTGTTCGGCACTTTGCAATTTGGTTTGACTTAACTGACTGAGCTTTAGACCACGTTCAAAAAGGGCCATTGATTCTTCTAGATTTAAGTCACCTTGCTCAAGGCTTTGTACTATTGTATCAAGTTCACTTAATGATTCTTCGAAAGAGAGGTTTTCCAGTTTCTTTTTGGCCATTATTCTTGCTCTATAGGTGTCGCTATTGATGAGTTGCGGCAAACTTACCCTAGCTTGCCACGCGGGTCAATTGACCTACTTCAACTATTATTAAAAAATATTTTATCATTAGTGTTAAGTTATTGACACTATGGGCGATAATATTCTTATATGCGCAATTTTTTTTCGTGAACTATTCAATAGCTTTTCCTGAATAGATTTCACATAATGTACTATTCTTTACTGAAGTACTGTCTTGAAGCGCAAACTGTTGGTTATTTAGGAGAATTCTGTGGATTTAGCTACGTTAATTGGTATTTTGGGCGCAATCGGCTTATTGGCTATGGCGATGGTGCTGTCTGGCGATATTATGATGTTTGCTGATACCCAGTCGGTTTTAATTGTTTTTTGTGGCTCAATCTTTATCGTTTTATCAAATTATAATTTAGGTCAGTTCTTCGGCATAGGTAAAATTATTGCTAAAGCCTTTATGTTTAAGATTGAAAAGCCGGAAGAGTTAATTGAAAAAGCAGTAGACATGGCAGATGCAGCACGTAAAGGCGGATTTTTAGCATTAGAAGAAGCTGAAATTACCAACCCTTTCATGCAAAAGGGTGTGGATATGCTTGTCGACGGTCATGATGCGGATGTGGTGCGTGCTACGTTGCAAAAAGATATTAACCTAACCACAGAGCGACATGAAAGTGGCTCTAACATGATGATGGCACTTGCTGATGTTGCGCCAGCTATGGGCATGATTGGTACATTAATAGGTCTGGTTGCCATGCTATCTAATATGGATGATCCTAAATCTATCGGTCCTGCCATGGCCGTTGCTTTATTAACTACACTTTATGGTGCTTTCCTTGCTAACGTCATTGCTATTCCAATTGCTAACAAATTAAAGCTACGTTTGGCAGAAGAAAAAATGAACCAAGAATTGGTACTTGATGCTGTTCTTGGCATTCAAGATGGTCAAAACCCGCGTGTTATCGAAGGCTTATTAAGAAACTACTTAGCTGAAGGTAAAAGACAAGTCGATACAACAGAAGAGTAGCGGGAGTAGTTTATGGCTGAAGAAAAAGAATGTAAATGCCCACCTCCCGGGTTGCCTGCATGGATGGGAACCTTTGCTGACTTGATGTCATTGTTAATGTGTTTCTTCGTCTTACTATTATCCTTCTCTGAAATGGATGTGTTGAAATTCAAGCAAATAGCTGGCTCTATGAAGTTTGCTTTTGGTGTACAAAACAAAATCGAAGTAAAAGATATCCCTAAAGGCACTAGTATTATTGCGCAAGAATTCCGCCCTGGTAAGCCTGAGCCAACGCCCATTGAAGTTATTCAGCAGCAAACCATGGAGATGACTCAACAAATGCTTGAGTTCCAAGCCGGGGACGAAACCTCTGCTGGTGGTCGTCAAGAGCAACGGGGTACAGAACGTGGTGGTCAATCACAAAATACAGAAGATGCATTGTCTCAACAAGCACTTGAACAAGCTAAACAAGATCTAGAAGATGCAGCTCAAGAGCAAGTTAATGAATTAGTGAAGAAAATTGCAGAGCAACTCGAGCAACAAATTCAAGATGGCGCTATTGAAATGGAGTCACTTGGCCAACAAGTGATTATTCGTATCAGAGAAAATGGCTCATTCCCTTCAGGCTCGGCATTTTTACAGCCTAAGTTTAGACCGATAATGCGAGAAATAGGTGAGTTATTAAATACTGTCCCTGGTGAAATTATGGTGTCAGGTAATACCGATAATCAAGGTGTTGATTCTGAATTATTTAGCTCTAATTGGGAACTTTCTAGTAAACGTGCGGTAGCCATTGCTCACGAGTTGATCAAAGTACCTAATTTTGACCCTACACGTTTAGTGGTTGCAGGTCATGCCGATACTCGTCCGTTAGTGCCTAACACTAATGCACTTAACCGTCGTCGTAATCGCCGAGTAGAGATAGCTATTAACCAGGGTAAGGCGAAAGAAACTGAGCGAATTGGCGTAACCAAAGAATAGAAATTACTGCCTTTATCGGTAATTTGATTCTCTTGTCGTTTAAAGCTTAAAAAGACACCAAAATAGTGTACAATGCGCGCCACTATTTTTTTGTCTTTTTTAGGTTATTGTCGATGAAATTTATCGTAAAGCTTCAGTCTGAGATTACTATTAAATCTCGCCCAGTCCGTAAACGTTTTACTAAGATCTTAGAGTCGAGCATTAAAAATGTTTTGCGTCGTGTTGATGAGAAAGTCACAACACGTATGAACTGGGATAATATTGAAGTTAATACCAAAGACAACTCCCCTGAAAACCGTGAACGATTAGTTGAAGCATTAAAATGCATTCCCGGAATTCCTATGTTTTTAGAAGTGTTACAAACAGATTTTGTTGATGTGCACGATATCTATGAGAAAACCTTAGCAGTCCATGCTAAAAGTATTGAAAATAAAACTTTCTGCGTAAGAGCCAAACGTACCGGAAACCATGATTTTAATTCTCTTAAAGTTGAGCAATATGTTGGTGGAGGCTTAAATCAAGGAGTAGAAAGTGCCAAAGTTAAGCTGAAAAACCCCGATGTTACTATTCATCTTGAAATTAAAAACAAAGATTTATTCATTGTCACTGAACGTCATATCGGTTTAGGTGGCTTCCCCATTGCTACTCAAGAAGATGTCTTATCTTTGATGTCTGGTGGTTTTGACTCAGGTGTTTCAAGCTATCAAATGATTAAAAAAGGCGCACGTACTCATTACTGTTTCTTTAATCTAGGCGGCTCTGCCCATGAAGTAGGTGTTAAGCAAATTAGCTATTACTTGTGGAACAAATTTGGCGCTTCACATAAAGTAAAATTCTTTGCAGTAGATTTTGAACCGGTTGTTGCTGAGATCTTAGATAATGTTGAGAACAGCCAAATGGGTGTTGTGCTTAAGCGAATGATGGTGCGAGCTGCAAGTAAAATTGCCGAAAAAGGTAAAATTCAAGCACTCGTTACTGGCGAAAGTTTAGGTCAGGTATCAAGTCAAACTTTAACGAATTTAAATGTTATTAATAAGGTAACCGATACGTTAATTTTACGTCCTCTGGCAGCTTACGATAAACAAGAGATTATTGATATAGCACGTAAGATAGGTACGGAAGATTTCTCAAAAACTATTCCTGAATATTGTGGCGTTATCTCCAAAAAACCAACGGTTAAAGCGGTTCTTTCTAAAATTGAAGAAGAAGAAGCTAATTTTGACTTTGACGTGTTAGATAAAGTGGTTAGTGAAACGCGTGCTTATGATATTCGCGATATTGGTAAAGAAACTGAAGAAGAGATTCATGCGGTTGATTTAGTTGAAAACATTGCAGATAACGCCGTCGTACTAGATATCCGTAGCCCTGAAGAAGAAGATGAAAACCCTCTAGAACTTGGTGATGTTGAAGTTAAGCATATTCCTTTCTATAAATTGGCGACTCAGTTTGGCGATTTAGATATGTCGAAAGACTACCTGTTATATTGTGACCAAGGTGTGATGAGTAAGCTTCAAGCACTTTACTTGCTTGATAATGGTTTCAAAAACGTCAAAGTTTACCGTCCATAGTTTTAAGGTAAGGTTTAAGATAAGTTTTCTGATAAATAAGGTTGAAATAGTTACTATTTCAACCTTATTTTTTATACTACTGAAATTGTCATTGCTGTTTTGCTGTCGTCGATAATGCGAAAACTTGCTGCCATAACTTAGTGTTTTGAGGCGTAGCAATGCCATATTGCTGACCTAAGCGGTGAATATAGCCATTGATATAGTCAATTTCTGTTGGCTTATCTGCAATAATATCGCAACGCATTGATGAACAATTCTTTGCTGTGGCCTTAGCAACTTTTGTCACAAGCCCCTGTAAATATTCTAACTCTAACTCTACCCCTACAGCATTAGCGACTTCACATATTTCGCTGAGCAGTTGCGTTATTTGTGCTGAAAATTCTTGATGATTAATGTCGCCATTATCAATGTCGTTAATTGCGGTGATGGGATTGATGACACAGTTGATAGCCAACTTTAACCATTGTTTCTCTACGATATTTCTATGAAAGCTGACATCAGGCAGCGCTTGACTGAGTAAGTTTGTTAATTGTTCTTGCCTACTTTTTGACAACTGCCCCGATAATAATCCAATATCGCTTTGCCCTATACCGGTATGAACTATTGTTAAACTGCCTGTTCTCAGACAACCGTGGGTGGTGAGCATCGCAATGATCGTTTGCTTTTCTGGCAGCATGATTGCTGCTTCTTCTGTTGTTCCCATACCGTTATGAGCGAGAATTACTATACAGTCTTTATTAATGCTATGAGCTAACCCCTTCAGTGCTTTAGCGATTTGATACGATTTTAGGCATAAAATAACTAACTCAGCTTGCTGTAAATTTTTATCCTGACAGTAATTTAGCGGGTAGGGCGCAGCTGTCTTATGTTGGTAAGGGGTAAAGTGATAGTTTGCTGAAATTAATTCACTTGGGCTTAATAAATTCTGGTTCGATGCAAGTAGGCTTACTTGATACTTTTCAGCTTGTTGAGATAAATGATGGTACCAAAGTAAACCAATTGCTCCTTGTCCAACGACAACAATGTTTTTAATTGAGTTTGGCATTTCGTTTAAGTCATCAATTATAAAGCGGTATTTGCTAGGATATTATCATGAATTTACTTAGGATTCTTATGGTATTGTCATCGTTATAATGTAGACACACCTAGTTGCGTACAGTGAATGCGTGGGTATAATAGAGGCAATTAGTTAGTTAAATTTATAATAGAGAACAAATTATGCCGTCAATGGATATCGTATCAGAAACTGATTTAGAAGAAGTTCGTAATGCCGTAGATAACGCCAACCGTGAAGTAAGCACACGTTTTGATTTTCGTGGTGTTGAAGCAAGCTTTGAATGGAAAAAGCCAAATGTTAACTTAAAAGCTGAAGGTGATTTTCAGTTAAAACAAATGTGTGACATGTTACGTAGTCAGTTAACCAAGCGTAACGTTTGTGCTAAAGCAATGAACGTGGGTGATGCAAGCGCAACGGGGAAAAACTGGAGTCAGCAAGTGACCTTCAAAGAAGGTATCGAGCAAGATATGGCGAAAAAAGTCGTTAAGCTTATTAAAGGCGAAAAGTTAAAAGTTCAAGCAGCCATTCAAGGTGAGCAAGTACGTGTAACCGGTAAAAAGCGTGATGATTTACAGGCGGTAATGCGCTTAGTTAAGAGTGCTGAGTTAGAGCAATCTTTTCAATTTACCAACTTTAAAGACTAGTTTCCTGCGCTTGATATAGGTTTTGCTATATTAATCAGTTGATAAAACATAAAAACCATAACGATCGTTATGGTTTTTTATTGCTATTGCGAGTTGAGCAAAGTCGAGGTCATTATTTACATAATGCTTTGATGCGAATTTTATCAGTCCAGCTCATAAAACCATGATTTGTCAGGTATTCAACGTTTATCATTGAAGTGCCTTGGGGGCATTGTTTTAAAAGACTCTCATAGGCTTTATCGACATAATTAGTATCGTAAACAAACCCTAGGATGTTTTTTTGAGACTTTTCAATATTAATAAGCTGGCCATTTTCAAACTCATTAATGCGCTTTTCTTCAATTGCCACTTGTGACATATGAATACTACTTGTACAGGCACTAAGCATTACTAGCGAAAATAATAAAAATAATTTTTTCATCTCTACACCTCGTTACAGTAGGCGGAGACAATGACTTCCCTTTTAAATACTAGTAAATAACCGGTAGTTTGGTGTTTGGTATATACCCCTTCAATTTTTCCACTTGGGCATTGCTCTTTCAACTTATCAATGGCGACATCAACAAATTGGTTGCTAAAATTAATACCGATAAAATTCCAACTTGATGAACTGGTACTTATTTTATTCTCTCGTTCAGCAGGGACTTGCGTCATTGATACGGTATTTAAACCAACACAGCCAGAAAGAGAAAGCGCAAGTAATGAAAATAATGTTGTTTTGTTTAACATAGAAAATTCCTAAAATTTAATTAATACAGTAACCATTAATGCGCACTACCTCGCCACTTACCGGGCCGATATTAGTGGCTTCGCGTATTGAGGTTAACCCTGTTATCTTTCGACTTGGACATGCCTTGACCACTTCTACTAATATTTGTTCCGCATAATTATCGTTGTAAACAGGATTGCCCGTTGTAGGGCCGAAGTTACTTATGGCTAATATAAAAGCGATAAACTCCAGATCTTCACTGGTTGAAGCCGACTTTGCCACATCAGCACCTATTTGAACGGTTTGCGCGGCATCAAAACCGAGCTCATTAACCTTTACAGTGAACGGCGTAAGTCTGCCTCGTGACTGATCAATGTCGCTAACATGCACATGATGAAGCTGGCTGCACCCGCCAATGAGCAATAAACTAAGCCCAAACATACTTTTCATTTTAATCGGCATATTTATTTACCTACTTAGAATGTATTTTATTGATAAAACTTGTGATGATTATACGTGGTGTTGTTAATGAACAATGGGCTTTATTGTGTATTTACTGTGGCAGAAATGTCAGAAACTGTAAGTTAAATAACAGACTTAGTTAGCAGTAGAGTAGGATAATGAGGTATGGCTCAGTGATGAGTAACAGCTAATTATTACTGTGCATGTCAGCCATTTGAGATTTATCTAAATCAAGTTGGTGTAATTTTAATAAACATGCTGGTGTGATACCAAATTGCTTCTTAAAGGCTGAAGTAAAATTAGAGACATGATTATAGCCGGCTTGATAACCCGCCTCACTGATGCTTAAGTCTTTAACAGTAATTGCTACTTTTGCTTTTTCTAACCGTTGCAGCCTAATGTACTCGTTAATAGTTTGTTGATATGTTTGTTTAAAATACCGCTGTAAACTCGAGACACTCAAACCGAAGTGTTTAGCAATTTCGGGTAAGGTAAGACTATTCCCCAGCTCTTTTGTGATAAAACGTTCAATATTTTTCTTTTTTCGCAACTGCTTTTTTTCTATTCTCGCCACGTTATTGTCAGCATGAATTAACGGCTGGCTTGGTTTATCAATTTTATTTGGTAACACCTGTAATAAATTATTAAGCAGGCTATAGGCTAGTTGCTCTTTGATAAGGTTGTTTTGTAGGGTGTGATCACTTGGTAAGGCAAGTAACTGTTGTGCTAACTGACTAAAAACACGGTTGTCTTGCCATTGATATAGTGAACCATGATGACTAAACAGTTTTTTCAATAGCGCTTTGCTGTGAGGATCATTACAACGCTTTTCTAGCCATACTCGTTTAATGAATAAATTTACTTTTCTTATCGCTTGTCCCTTAGTTATTTTTCTACTTAAAAGCTCGTTTTTTGTTAATACACTTACTGCACAAATAGCATTGATTTCTTCTGATTGAATTTGCTTAGTTTTAACAGAGCTTTCGCTATCACAAGTAAGTTGATAAGCCTTGTTGCCTAGGCAGAAGTGTAAGTTACCGGTTAATAGAATATTAAAGCTTAAACTTGCAGGAATTTGCGTTGAACTTAGCGCGTTGTCTGACTCGATAACATCAGCACCATGAATACTAAGCCCTGAAGCTAACTCATTGTGGAAAAAATGGCCACTCATCACATGACCCGCTTTATTGTTTGTTAATAGCCGATTGGCATAACCCATAGAGGACAACAGCCCGGAAAACTCTTGGCTATTAATGTTTATTGGTGAGTTAGTTTTGTTCATGGTGCTTATCTTTGACGATTTTGCATAGCAAGTTGACGTTTTTGCAAAAGCTTTAATAGGTAACTAATGATAACAACTTTGTATAATAATGAGAATCATTATCAATAACTTTGTGGGAATTAGATCCTCTTATTTACCAAGGAAAAATTATGAATAGCAATCCCTTTGCTAAGCGCGCTATTGCGTTAGCCATTTCAAGTATTTTAACCAGCCAAATTGTTTATGCTAATGAGCAAGAGACAAAGGCAATAAACTCAAGTGCAGACCCCAAAAAAACAGAACAGCTCGATAATGTTGAGCGAGTGCAAGTCTGGGGCACCGCAGTAAAATCATCATCGGTATACATGGGCGGTGCAGAAATTGCGACTAAACAAGCCGACCATATCAGTGATTTATTACGCACTATACCTGGTGTTGATGTGGGGGGAGCACATTCATTAAATCAACGTATTACCATTCGTAGTATGGATGATAAAGATCTAAGGATTACTATTGATGGTGCCAATCAAAATACTTATATGTATCACCACATGGGCAACTTACAAATACACGCTGATATTTTAAAGTCAGTAGATATTGAAGTGGGCAGCAACTCAGTGATAAATGGAGGGCTCGGTGGGGCTGTCCACTTTGAAACGAAAGAAGCAAAAGATTTACTGCGTGATGGCGAGGCGTTCGGTGGGCGAATCCAAGGGACTTATGCTGACAATGCATCATCAAGTTATTCTTTAACAGGCTATGGTCAGCTAAGTGATAGCTTTGATTTCCTTGCTTATTACAATTTTGTCGATAGGGATAATTATACTGTCGGCGGAGGAAAAATACTTGATGCCGATGGTAATGAAGTTCCGGGCACTGACGGTCAGGTAAGAGGTCTCGAGGGGGAAGTAAATGATGCTTTACTTAAGCTTGGCTGGGATGTTAATGCCAATCAAAGGTTTGAACTTGGATATGAAGCTTACCAAGATAAGGGGAACTATAGCTATCGACCTGATATGGGCTTAGCGACAGATACTGCAATTACTGCCGCGTTAGAAGTACCGTTACTTTGGCCGACAAAGTTTACCCGCGATACGCTAACGGCTAATTATGATATTAACTGGGGGCAGAGTTCTCAGCTAAAAGTTGCATTGTTTGGTAACGAAAGCTCATTAAATCGAGATGAAAGTGGTTACGCGAAAAATCCTAATTATGTTGCTTGGGCAGGAGAAGTGACAGGAACGGCAACCAATACTGGCATCCACGTGTTGGGGAACTCTCTACTGGGAGAAAGTATTGAGCATGAATTAACTTATGGGCTTGATGTGGTCAAGTATAAAACAGACTACAAGAATGCTCTGTTAACAGGCTCGGTAGAAAGTGCCAATGAAGAGGCAATAAACAGTGCTATTTTTATTGAAGACAGAATTGATTTTGCAAATGGCTTTGCCGTTATTCCGGGTCTTCGTTTTGATAATTATGATATTGAATCTGCTGTAGTTGATGATAGCTTCAACCAGTTTTCAGCAGCCTTAGCTGCAGAGTACGCTTTTGCAAATAGCTTTATTGTCAAAATAAGTAGCACTCAGCTATTTAAAGGCCCTGAAATTGGTGAAGTATTCACAGGCGCAGGAAGTGGCGATACTGCCAACCCTGATATTGACCCTGAAACAGGTTTTAACCACGAACTGGCTTTTGCTTATGATGATAGCGTTTTTGGCGCCGACACATTTACTGCAGGTATTACCTTATTTAATACAACTATTAATGATTTCATTTATGACTGGGCTAATGTACCTGGTGGTGGTGCAAGAGATTATTGGAAAGATAATATTGGTGATATGACTATCGATGGCTTCGAATTCTATACCGGTTATGCATTAGGGCAACTGAACTTACAGTTAACTTATTCTGTTGCTGAGAGTGAGCTTGATGCCTTTACCGATTATGCCAATCTTGATGGAGGACGCTTAGATCGCCAGCAGGGTGATACGCTAAGCGCATCCGCTGATTATATTTTTTCCGATATAGACTTAGCGCTTCATTGGGATATGTTAATGGTAGATGATCTTGACGATGGGTTAGCAATCGATGGTCCATCTTTAGATAACTCAAAAATGTCTTATGCCGTTCATAACTTGTCATTAAGTTGGCTGCCCCAACAAGTAAACGGCTTAAGTGTCATCTTGGGTATTGATAATGTTTTTGATGAATTTTACGCATCACAATCTTCTCATACAGGTGTGTCATTTCATCCCCGTTTTGGCAAGCTGTATTTAATGGATTACGAGCCGGGTCGAAATGTTAAAGCGACAATCGCTTATCAATTTTAATAGCCACCTACTTAATATAAGTAATCAGTAGTCACATTGTTGTGGCTGCTGTTTGTCTTAAATCATGCGGTGAAAAATCGATGACGCGAACCATGAGAAAAAACCAAAGTAATAGTCACAATAGCAACTCAAATCGACAAGCAAAGACAAAACGATATTGGCAATGGACTAAAACTGTTATCGCCAAACAGGCGTTTTCATTATGCCGTTGGTTACATATCTATGTTTCAACAGCACTATTTAGCTTATTAATATTTTTTTGTATCACCGGAATCACCTTGAATCATGCTGCTTGGTTCACCAGTGATGGCGAAAGTCAGCTGCAAGTTAAGTCTCTGCCAAAGGAACTGAAAAACTCTCTAGAAAATCAGGAAGGTACAGCATTATACGATTTGCAACAACATGTGGAACAGCTTATTAATTTGACAAAAGTTCGCAGTATTGATGTGGATTTAGCCCTAGGAGAAGTCAGTTTTGATTATCCGATCCCGGCAGGTTATGTCTTCGTAAGTGTCTTTGTTGAGGCAGGCGAAATAGAAATAGAACAAAAGTCTGGCTCTTTAGTGAGCTTGTTAAATGATTTACACAAAGGTCGTCATAGTGGTGAGTTTTGGTCATGGCTTATTGATATTAGTGCAGCGTTAATGCTGCTCTTCTCATTAACCGGTTTAGTGATTTTATTGCAAAACAATAAACATAGAAGCAAAGGAATATTGTTTATTTTATTTGGCAGTATTGCCCCTTGGCTTGGTTATTTACTCTGGGTTCCACAAATTAGTTGAGCTTTAATAAGTTAGTTCTTTTAACAAGCGGAAAACTTAGCTGGCAAAGAGCACCACCCTAAAATTAAACAAGATTAACAATGAGAAATAGTAATGAAAAATTTATTAAATTCGCTAATGGTATTTTATCTAGTCGCCACGGCTTTGAACTCACAGCAAGTAGATGCTAGTGAGCTCTCGGTTGAAGTGAGTATTCCAAAGATTGATAGTCAACCTTATCACAAGCCCTATGTTTCGATTTGGCTGGAAACTAGAAAACGAAAGGGCGTTCATACTTTAGCATTTTGGCATGAGCAAAGTGATTGGTTTAAAGATCTTCGTCAGTGGTGGCGAAAAATAGGTCAACAAAAAAGTCCCGCTTATGATCAAGTCACAGGTGCAACGAAAAAACCTGGTCGTTATCAGGTAAAAATAACCAGAGAAGCTTTTGCTGAACTTGCGTTAGCACCGGGTGAGTATTTTTTAAATGTGGAAGCGGTTCGTGAAGAAGGAGGTAGGGAATTTATCAGACAGAAAATTACTCTTGGTTCAGGTGAACGCAAAACCTATCAAAAATCAGGTAAACACGAACTAGGAAATATTGTTATTAACGTCACGCCATAGTGATTGTTAGTTCAGGCAGTAATCGCAGTAAATAAAGGAATAACTATGTTAATAAATGCTACAAAAACTTTAACTCAACTTAAACAAATTATGAAAAATACGATGAAAACA
Organism: uncultured Colwellia sp.; assembly: GCA_913057925.1. GTDB lineage: Bacteria > Pseudomonadota > Gammaproteobacteria > Enterobacterales > Alteromonadaceae > Colwellia. The sequence continues at coordinate 18,556 of CAJXPG010000050.1, forward strand.
CTCACATTAATTACCGCACTATTTTTTTCGTTAAGCGTCTCTGCCCATGAGCGTTTTATTTTACCTAGTCATACCGTTTTATCAGGTGATAAAACTCAGTCTGTCAGTCATACCGCAAGTATATCAAATGCTATTTTTCATGGAGACAGGCCCCTAGGTAATAACGATAAAGGTATTGAAACAAAAAATTTATCAATGCTTTTCAAAAGATTACAAACGGTTGTTATTGGGCCAGATGGCACAAGTAGCAAGCTCAGTTGGCAAGCATTTTCACGGTTTTCTGTTGCAGATATGCAAGTAGAACAGTCGGGTACTTATCGAATAGCGATAGTACAACCTAATACTCCTATGACCACGTTTAAAAAGTCCGATGGTAGTTTTGGTCGGTTCTTTGGTGATAAAGGCGTTGTGCCTGAAAAAGCAACCAACGTAGTAAGGAGAACTACCGCTTCTCGCGTTGAAACCTATGTTAGTTTTAATGAGCCAAACCGAGTTTCACTTAAACCAACAGGGCAAGGTTTAGAGTTGGCAGGTGAAAGCCATCCAAATGATTTGTTTACCAACGAATTGATAAGTTTCCAACTTCATTTTCAAGGAGCGCCATTAAATGAAGTAACTGAAGTGAAGTTAGTACAGGGAGCAACACGTCATCGAAATCAAAGAGACGAAAAAATAATTAAAACTGATGCACAAGGGCGTTTTTCACTGACAATAAAACAGGCAGGATTTTATTTGTTATCGGCAAACGTAGACGTTGAAGGGCAAACTGGCAGTGGTATTGATATTCATCATTATGGTCTTTACGCTACGCTTGAAGTCTTCCCACAGTAATTGTTACATGTAGTATCCAGCTGCAATAACAGCCTTTTCTAATCGACAGCCATAACAATAGTTATGGCTTTTCTGTCATTTTAAGCTGCTATGTTCATAACTACAGCCCTCTCTAAGGGGATTTTTATTGAAATGATTGAGTTTTGATGATTAAGCTTTTTTCGTTTTTATTTGGTAATATCAGTGAAAATTGAATGTTAACTTTTGATTATTTAAGCTACTTCCCCTAAAAGGAGGTTGTCATGAGCGTAGGTATGAGCTTTGCGCTGAGAGCACTGCAGCCTAAACAAAAACGTTGTGAGCGGTGTGAGCTATATTACCCTGAATAATTATCGCGATGCGATCATTGCGCTAAGCTTAATAGTTCTGAATTAGCGACATTAAAATCACAACATCAAGAAACTCTGCAAGAAAATTCAACCTATGGTAAATACCTGTTTTTTACGGCGGCTATTATAGCTTTATTATTGTTCAGTTTTTATAAGGTAAACTAGCTTTTTATCGTTGCTTTAAGCGTTTTAATTATTGATTAATAAGCGCTTAATGCAGGTGTGTTTTTAATGTCTAATAAGTGTTCAATGAAATGGAGGTTGCTTTGTTATATCCAATGTTCTTAATGGTGGTATTGACTTGTATCGTTGCTACTATTGCCGTCAAAGCTAGGATTTCTAGCGTTAAAAACAAACAGGTTAGTGCTAAGTATTTTCAGTTAATGGAAGGTAGCGAGGTACCCGAAATAATCACTAAAACCACACGGAATTTTAATAATCAATTTGAAATACCTGTTTTATTTTATGTGGTGGCTACTTTATATATTATCTTTGGTTTAGAGAGTTCTTTTGCTAATGCTATTGCTTGGAGCTTTGTGGTATTTCGCTTTGCTCATTCGTATATTCATTTAACTTACAATAACATTATTCATCGTATGCTCACTTTTTGGTTATCATTTCTTTGCGTGTTGATTCTTTGGATTAATCTACTGATACAAAAAGTATAATAAAGTCACTGTTGTTGGCCGCAGACGTTAGACTAAGACGGCAGGTATATAAATCAAGCACATGCAAAGGTGTATTTCGTTAAATCGACAAGGATATTTATGAGCTCTGAAAAAGTAGTAATCATTACTGGGGCTGGTCGCGGCATTGGCGCTGCAACCGCAAAGCTTTTTGCCAGCAATGGTTTTTCCGTCTGTATTAACTATAAGTCTAACTCACAATCTGCCAACGAAGTGGCAGAGGCAATAACGGCACAAGGTGGAAGATGTATTACAGTGCAGGCTGATGTTTCTTGTGAAGATGAAGTGATTCGATTGTTTTCGACAGTGGATGAAAAGCTAGGGCGTTTGTCAGTACTTGTTAACAATGCAGGTATATTGAAAAAGCAATCTCGTTTAGTGGATATGACTGCTGATAGAATCAATGCAATACTCGTTAACAATGTCACCAGTTCCTTTTTATGCTGTAAAGAGGCTGTTAAGCGTATGTCAATCTCGCAAGGCGGTAAAGGTGGGGTTATTGTTAATGTATCTTCAGGCGCTTCACGCTCTGGTTCGCCAAATGAATATATTGATTACGCGGCATCGAAGGGGGCAATTGACACTTTAACTAAAGGTTTATCAATAGAGGTTGCCGCAGAAGGTATTCGAGTTAACTGTGTACGCCCTGGGTTAATTCACACTGATATGCATGCAGATGGTGGTGAGCCTGAGCGAATAGCTAGATTAAAAACAATCATTCCATTGCAAAGAGGTGGGCAACCTGAAGAGGTGGCTGAGGCTATTTATTGGCTTGCTTCAGATAAGTCGTCATTTTCGACTGGCAATTATTTGGATTTAGCGGGCGGCTTGTAAGCTCTCGAAATGATTATCAACGACTATCAATGACTATAAATGTTTAGCTAGGGAAGTGGCATGTTATTTACTGCGCTAATTACCTATGGCGTTATAACAACTTTATTTCAGATTAACCTAGGTACTTTATGAAAAACCTGCTTTTAATTATCGTTGCTCTTTTCCTTTTTACTGCTTGTGAAAGCGAAAAGGCAGAGGGGACTGTGCTGATATTTAAGTACAAAGATTCTGTACAGTGCAACTTTGATAGCGGAGTTCCCCTAGAAACTATGGCGGCAGAATTATCTGATGCCAATGTTGACGTGCTTTGCTCTACACAGACACATGATGGTAATGCTGTTATCACCGTATGTGGAGCCGAAACCGGAGTCATTAATGTTTTTAAGATACCTTCGCCTTCATTAATTGCGGCTGAAAACTTAGGGTTTAATGATATTCAAATACTTGAAAGCGCAAATGTCGTGCTTGAGTGTGAATAGTCACTTATCGTAAAAAAATATGACTATGAAAATTTTCATATAGACGTCTATACGTTTAGAAGTTGACATATCTAGCAATCTAAGTAACATTATGCTTATCAGTTTATATGTGCTTTTTTGTTAGGTTATATTATGCCCATTAAAATTCCCGGACAGTTACCCGCGCTTTCAGTATTAGATAATGAAAATATTTTTGTTATGTCTGAGCACCGCGCTGCTAATCAAGAAATACGCCCAATGCAAGTGGCTATCTTGAATTTAATGCCCAACAAAATTGAAACAGAAGTACAAATCCTGCGTATGTTGTCGAATACGCCGTTGCAAATAAATGTTGAGTTTGTTCGCATCCATAAAAATGTTTCTAAGAACACCCCTAAAGAACATTTAGATAATTTTTATTGCTTGTTTGATGATATCAAACACAAGCAATACGATGGCTTGATCATTACGGGGGCACCTTTAGCTTTACTTGATTATCAAGAGGTTAGTTATTGGGATAAAATTTGTGAAGTATTTGACTGGGCTGATAAAAATGTTACCTCAACTATGTTTTCCTGTTGGGCTGCGCATGCGGCTTTATATCATCATTACGGTTTAAATCGTCATTTACGCCAACAAAAATTATCAGGTGTTTATCAGCATTACCCATTAGACAGTCGTGAAGCATTAACCCGAGGCTTTGATGAAAGCTTTAATGTTCCGCACTCTCGTTATGGCTATATCAACCAGTCTGATTATCAAAGTGTTGATGAACTTAATATTCTGGCGCAATCGCCACAAGCAGGTGTTTACCTTATAGCGAGTAAAAATAAGCGACAAGTTTACCTTACAGGTCATCCTGAATACGATACATCAACACTACATGAAGAGTTTCTTCGAGATAGCAAAAAAGATACTGATACCAAGCTGCCAATCAACTATTATCAAGATAATGATATGAATAATAAACCTATTGGTTCATGGCGCAGCCACGGCAGTTTGCTTTTTACTAACTGGCTAAATTATTACGTTTATCAAATTACGCCATACCAGTTAGATGCCGATAATATTAGTAGCAACATCACTAAATCTTAAATTGTATGATGATGTATAGTGAACAGAGTATTTAGCCTTGTTTGTCAGTAGATTTCTACTCGATTTCTAATTTTAGTTTTATAGAAAATACCCTTGGATATCAAAATGAAAAAACACCCATCTTATGCGTTGTTAGAGCAGCAACTAGCAAAAAATATTTTAATTTTAGATGGTGCAATGGGCACCATGATCCAAGCATATAAGTTTGAAGAGCAAGACTTTAGAGCGGAGCGTTTTGCTGACTGGCACTGTGATGTCAAAGGCAATAACGATATGTTAGTGCTTACTCAGCCTGACGTTATCAAAGCTATTCACCTTGAATACCTTGAAGCCGGCGCTGATATTTTAGAAACCAATACCTTCAACGCGACAACAATTGCCATGGCCGATTACGACATGGAAGCGTACAGTGCTGAAATTAATTTAGTTGCCGCACAAATTGCTCGCGCTGCAGCTGATGAATACAATAAAAAAACGCCAGAAAGACCGCGTTTTGTTGCCGGTGTGTTAGGACCAACTAACCGTACTTGTTCTATTTCTCCAGACGTTAATGATCCCGCTTATCGTAATGTTACTTTTGATGAGCTTAAAGATGCTTATATTGAATCTACTACGGCATTAATTAAAGGTGGTAGCGATATCATCTTAATTGAAACTATCTTCGATACGCTAAATGCTAAGGCTGCGGTTTTCGCCGTTGAAACTGTATTCGAACAATTGGAGGTTCGTTTACCTGTGATGATATCAGGCACGATTACTGATGCATCAGGTCGCACGCTTTCAGGACAAACTACCGAAGCTTTTTATAACTCATTACGTCACGCTAAACCTATTTCTTTTGGTTTGAACTGTGCACTTGGTCCGGTTGAGCTACGTCAATATGTAGAAGAGTTAAGCCGTATTTGTGATGTTGCCGTCTCTGCTCATCCTAATGCCGGTTTACCCAATGCGTTTGGTGAGTATGATTTTACCGTTGAAGATATGAATACTCATGTAGATGAGTGGGCAAAGTCAGGCTTTTTAAATATTATTGGTGGTTGTTGTGGTACTACACCAGCGCATATTCGCGGCATGGCTGAGACGGTTGCTAAGCTTACACCGCGAAAAATAGTACAGCGCGAAATCGCTTGTCGTTTATCGGGACTTGAAGCGTTAACGATTAATAAAGATAGTTTGTTTGTTAACGTTGGTGAGCGTGCCAATGTTACCGGTTCGGCAATGTTTAAGCGTTTAATTAAAGAAGAAAATTACGATCAAGCCATTGCGGTAGCACTGCAACAAGTAGAAAACGGCGCGCAAATAATCGATATCAACATGGATGAAGGCATGTTGGACTCGAAAAAAGCTATGGTGCGTTTTTTAAACCTTATTGCCGGTGAGCCAGATATCGCCAAAGTACCTATTATGATTGACTCCTCTAAATGGGATATTTTAGAAGCGGGTCTGCAATGTATTCAAGGTAAAGGCATAGTTAACTCTATCAGCTTAAAAGAAGGCGAAGAAAACTTCCGCCAACAAGCCGAGTTATTACGCCGTTATGGTGCCGCAGTTATTGTGATGGCGTTTGATGAAGACGGGCAAGCGGATACTCGTGCGCGTAAATATGAAATATGTCACCGTGCCTACCACATGCTTGTCGATGAAATAGGCTTTCCTGCGGAAGATATTATTTTTGACCCTAATATATTTGCTGTTGCTACTGGTATTGAAGAACATAATAACTATGCCATGGACTTTATTGAAGCGGTCGATGATATTAAAAAGAATCTTCCTTATGCGATGATCTCTGGTGGTGTTTCTAATGTCTCTTTCTCATTTCGTGGTAACAATCCGGTGCGTGAAGCTATTCATGCCGTGTTTTTATATTACGCCATTAAAAATGGCATGGATATGGGGATTGTAAACGCAGGTCAGCTAGCCATTTATTCAGATTTGCCTGAAAAACTCAAACTTGCCGTTGAAGATGTTATTCGAAATAGTGACGATGGTGCTACCGAGCGTCTACTTGATATAGCGCAAGAGTACCACGGGCAAGCCGGTGGGCAGGCGGCCAAAGCTGATCTTGCATGGCGAGAGTTGCCAATCAAAGAAAGGCTTTCTCATGCCTTGGTAAAAGGTATTAACGAATTTATTGTTGAAGATACCGAAGAAGCTCGCCTAGCAGCAGTTCGCCCGCTTGATGTAATAGAAGGCCCATTAATGGACGGTATGAATACCGTTGGTGACTTATTTGGTGCTGGTGAGATGTTTTTACCACAAGTAGTAAAATCTGCCCGAGTAATGAAACAAGCGGTTGCGCATTTAAACCCGTTTATTGAAGCAGAAAAAACTGAGGCGAGCTCAAACGGTAAAATTTTATTAGCGACGGTTAAAGGCGATGTACACGATATTGGTAAAAATATTGTGGGCGTGGTTTTACAATGTAATAACTATGAAATTATTGACCTTGGTGTGATGGTGTCATGTGATGATATTTTACGTGTTGCCAAAGAAGAAAATGTCGATATTATCGGCTTGTCTGGCCTAATTACCCCGTCACTTGACGAAATGGTGCATGTGGCTAAAGAGATGAAACGACAAGACTTTAACTTGCCGTTATTAATTGGTGGTGCAACCACATCGAAAGCACATACCGCGGTTAAAATTGAACCACAATATGATAATCCTGTTGTCTATGTGTCTAATGCGTCGCGTTCAGTATCTGTAGTGAGTAGCTTATTGTCTGATGAGTTAAAGCCAGCATTTATGGAAAGGCAAAAAGATGAGTATGAACGTGTTCGAGCGCGTCACTATAAAAAAGGCCCGCGTTCAAGTTTAATAAGTATTGAGGATGCACGAGCTAATGCTACTCAAATTAATTTTGAAGGTTACACACCGAAAAAGCCTAATAAATTAGGGGTGACTGTACTTGATGATTTAGATTTAAACATCGTGAGAAAGTACATTGATTGGACGCCATTTTTTATGACGTGGCAGTTATCGGGTAAATACCCACTTATTTTAAAACATGAAGTGGTAGGCGAGGAAGCCACCAAATTGTTTAATGACGCTAATGCTATGTTAGATGATGTCATCAACAATAAAAAAATCACCGCCAAAGCAGTATTTGGTTTATTCCCTGCTAACAGTGATATTGATGATATTCGTCTTTATACCGATGAAAGCCGTAGTGAACAATTAATTAAATTGCAGCAACTTCGTCAGCAAAGTAAAAAACCGGCAGGGCAGTTTAACCGCTGTTTATCTGACTATGTTGCCCCTGTTGGTTCAGGTATTGAAGACTATGTTGGTGCTTTTGCGGTTTCGGCAGGCTTTGGCGCAGATGAATTAGTAAAAGTTTTTGATGCCGATCATGACGCTTATAATTCTATTTTATTAAAAGCGGTAGCGGATCGCTTAGCGGAAGCGAGTGCTGAATATTTGCATGAAAAAATTCGTAAAGAATATTGGGGCTATGCGCCTGATGAAGATTTGGATAATGATGCGTTAATCCGTGAAAGCTACCAAGGCATTCGCCCTGCACCAGGTTACCCTGCATGCCCTGAGCATACCGAAAAAGGTTTGTTGTGGGAGTTACTTAACGTTGAAGAAAATATTGGTATGGAGCTAACCTCTAGCTATGCCATGTGGCCAGGTGCTGCGGTTAGTGGTTGGTACTTTTCTCATCCAGAGTCTAAATACTTTGCTGTGGCAAAGCTTGCTAAAGACCAGGTGCTGGATTATGCCGCACGTAAAGGCATGACCATTGAGCAAGCTGAGCGTTGGTTATCGGCAAACTTAGATTATGAACCAGAGTAATTAATGGTCTAAATATTCAATAACATCGTTGCTTGTAATCCCAATAGCCACGGCTAGCGCATTTTAATGCCTTACCGTTACTGACTTAGCTTTCCACGTCGCGCTGGCGACAACAGGTTAAGGGAAGCTGCCTCCGGCCTCCCTTAACAATCCCACGGAGCCCGACTCAGCAGAGCACTGCAGCTGTGTTTAGAGAAAAAGCTAATACCTGCCGATTTATCGTCCCTGAACCTGTCTCTTATACACATCTGACGCTGCCGACGATCTACTCTGTGTA
>CAJXPG010000051.1 GCA_913057925.1 uncultured Colwellia sp.
TCTATATCAGCAGCAACTTGCTTTACTGAAGGGAGTTGTTACCCTACAACAAATTAACGATTAAGTACCATACGTTCTATTTGACTATAAGTTCCTTATCAATAGGAGTACCTAAAGTAGACGAGATAAAAAATTGCTATATTAAACATAACCCTTTAATTAGTATATCAATACAACAATGCAGGTTTAGCAAATATTTGTTTAATTAATCTGATTTACTTATTAGTCAAGTAGCCATACTAGCTGCTACGTTCTAGATAGCTTTACTCTCTGATTCAAGCTCACCTTGGCTCGTTACTGAATTAATTAAGTTGTTTATTGGGTGGCTGATTTTCAGGTATAAAAAAACAGCAAATTAATTTGCTGCTTTTAGATTACTTCTATTATTAGCTTTGCGATGAAGTTAACTGTAGTAACACCTCAATTGCAAAAGCAAGTTTAAACTAAGTCTCTAGGCTTGGAAAATAGCCTCAATAGACAGGTTTTGCTGAGATAAAATATCACGTAAACGTTTTAATGCTTCTACCTGAATTTGACGCACACGCTCTCGGGTTAAACCGATTTCGCTACCAACATCTTCTAATGTTGCCGCTTCATAGCCCAATAAACCGAAGCGTCTTGCTAAAACCTCTCGCTGCTTAGTATTGAGTTCATTTAACCAATGCACAATATTATTACTCATATCTTCTGATTGCAGGTCTCGCTCTGGTCCTGCACTTTTTTCATCTGCAATAACATCAAGTAACGCTTTATCCGAATCACCGGCAAATGGTGTATCAACCGAGGCAATACGTTCATTTAAGCGCAACATTTTATTAACGTCAGCGACAGGCTTGTCTAAGTGTTGTGCAATATCTTCAGCGGTAGGTTCGTGATCAAGTTTTTGAATGAGTTCGCGAGAAGCGCGTAAATATATATTTAATTCTTTAACAACATGGATGGGTAGTCGAATAGTACGGGTTTGATTCATTATTGCCCGTTCAATAGTTTGGCGTATCCACCAAGTAGCATAAGTTGAAAAACGAAAGCCGCGTTCTGGGTCGAACTTTTCAACAGCTCTGATTAAGCCTAGGTTCCCTTCTTCAATTAAGTCTAATAATGGTAAGCCACGGTTGTTATAACGTCTGGCTATTTTCACCACTAACCGCAGATTACTCTCAATCATGCGTTTTCTAGACGGTTCATCGCCTTTCAGCGATAAGCGTGAAAAATAAACTTCTTCTTCAGCCGTTAATAACGGTGAAAAACCTATTTCGCTTAAATAAATCTGTGTAGCGTCTAGGTTTGACGGTGCATCTTCCTTTGCTTCAACTGCCTTTTTTTCTTCTTTTAATTTTACCATGCTATTCTCCCAAATGTGCAAAGCTTGTTGTTATATTTAAATATTCACGATAACTCCGATTGTTTTAGTTTTATCTTTAGGCTTATTATTTGTTGCTATTATTTTATAGCATTCAATTTTACGTTATTTTTTTGGTAGATATTTTAATGGATTAACCGATTTACCACGAAAGCGTATTTCAAAATGAAGCATAACTTTATTGGTATCAGTATCTCCCATTGTGGCAATAACATCTCCAATGTTAATTTGCTGCTGCTCCTTAACTAAGATGCGATCATTATGGGCATATGCGCTAAGGTAATCATCATTGTGTTTTACAATAACTAACTTACCATACCCACGAAGGGCGCTACCTGCATATACCACTTTACCTTTTGCCGCAGACTTAATCTTTGTACCACGACGGCCGGTAATATCAATCCCTTTATTGCCTTGTGCACTATTCGAAAAATACTCAACAACTTTGCCTTTTACTGGCCATTGCCATCGGCTAATTTTCTTAGAAAAATTTTCCGATGGTAAGGTGCTGTTTTGGTATGATTTTCGAACGCTTACATTTTCACCATACGCCTGCTTTTTCGTAGATGCAAGTGTATTTTTTTGACTATTTTTATTGCTTGGCGTAGAGCTTTTAGTCGAATTTTTATGCGATGCCTTATTTTTACTCGGTTTAGATGATTTTTTAACCTTAGGTTCAACTAAGAATAATTTTTGACCTGGATAGATCCTATAGGGAGGTGAGATTTTATTTAATTGCGCTATGCTTCTGACATCTGAGTTAGCACGCCAAGCAATAGAATAAAGGGTTTCTCCTTTAACAACAGTGTACTGGGAAGATTTTATTGCACTTTTGTTGTGTTCAGAATAACTGTTGCCGTTAGAGATATTTGATACAGGAGCAGGGGTATTCCTGCTACTGCAAGAAAAAAGCGTGATAGCGAAAATAAAGTAAGTAAATGTGTATTTAACTATACGAAAGGGACTCAAAAAGACTCCATTGCCGATAAATAATGATAATTTTCACACATAATAACTAGCTACTTATTCACATAAACAGAATAGCGATTCACTTTATCGTAAAGCAAAATAGCCAATAACAATGGCACCAACAATGCCCCACCCCAGTACATCAACCCACTGGCGAATTTTCTGCTCCATGGCGCTGCCTCCCCATTTAATTAAGCCAGCTACAAGGAAAAAACGCATTCCTCGCCCTATCGCCGAAGCAATAAAGAATGGTAAAAATGCCATATGTAGAAAGCCTGCACTTACCGTAAATAATTTATACGGGATTGGCGAAAAACCAGCAATAAATACTACCCAAACACCCCAGTCTTTAAACCAAAGAATTGCTGTGTCGAACCGAGCTTGATAGCCGAATTTGGTTATTAATGGTTGAATCCATGGTTCAAACATTAGGTAACCTAGCCAGTAACCAACCGCACCACCAATAATTGAAGCAAGTGTCGTTAATCCGGCATAGTACCAAGCTTTATTAGGCTTAGCTAAAACCATAGGGGCAAGTAATACATCAGGTGGAATCGGGAAAAATATAGATTCTGCAAAAGTTAGCGCAGCTAATACTCGCGGCGCGAACTGGTGTTCGGCCCAACGTAAAGTCCATTGATAAAGGCTTGAAAAGATTTTCACTACAGTAAGTCTCCTGCAACTAAAGGTACGAAGCGCACAGCTTCTACTTGTTGCTCACTATAAGTATCACCATTTCTAGTGATTATTTTTAAAATTTGAGTTTGCTCGCCTACGGGAATGATCAATCTTCCACCATCGGCAAGTTGTTCTAATAAGGCTGGTGGCACAGTGCTTGGCGCAGCAGTTACGATGATAGCTTCAAAAGGTGCTTTACTTTTCCACCCTTGCCAACCATCGCCATGCTTCATCGAAACATTATGTAAGTCCATCGCACGTAAACACCGTTTGGCTTGCCATTGTAATGCTTTGATACGCTCAACAGAAAATACCTGATCGGTAAGTTGCGCTAAAATTGATGTTTGATAACCAGAGCCCGTGCCTATTTCTAAAATATTCTTTGGTCTACCTTGTGCCAATAACAACTCTGACATTTTCGCGACTATATAAGGTTGAGAGATTGTTTGTCCCTGTCCTATTGGCAGTGCTGTATTGTCATAAGCTTTATGCGCCAGAATCTCCGGAATAAAAATATGTCTAGGTGATTGTACTATGGCTTGCAGTACTTGCTGATCGCTAATTCCCTCTGCATGTAACTTTTGAGCCAATAATTCACCGCTGCGCTTGGATTTTCCCGCTATTCGACTAGTTATCATAATAATTCATCCGGTTTACTCTGACAAAGTCAGCTCATCGAGCCAAGATTCTATATTTTCAATACTACTATGAGCTGTCATATCAACAGTCAAAGGAGTCACGGAAGCAAAGCCATTTGCAACGGCGTGAAAATCAGTACCCTCACCACCATCAAGCTCTTGCCCTAATAAGCCGTACCAATAGATATCACGTTGCCAAGGGTCTTGCATTTTTTGCATACTTTCCGCTTTGTGGCGATGCCCTAAGCGGGTAACTTTAATACCTTTTAATTCAGTTAACGGTACATCAGGTACATTAATATTTAAAATTTGATCTGCAGGCAATGGATGAGTGCGTAAGCGTTGAATTATTTTTGCCGTGACTACCGCTGCTGTTTGGTAGTGCTGTTCAGTTTTACCCGCAAGTGAGACTGCTATGGCTGGCATGCCCATATGCCTTCCTTCTGTTGCTGCAGCAACCGTCCCTGAATATAACGTATCATCACCTAAGTTAGCGCCTTTATTGATACCTGCGACAACTAAATCACAGTGAGGATAAAGTTGACTTATGCCTAAATGTACAGAATCAGTTGGCGTACCATTTACTGAGGTAAAGCCATTTTCAAAGGCTTGCACTCGTAACGGGTTTAATAAAGTTAATGAATTGCTAGCGCCGCTACAGTTTCGATCAGGAGCAACAACATTTACTTCAAAACTTTTTGATAGCTCGTCAAAGAGCACCTTAATGCCCAATGCATGTACGCCATCATCATTACTTAAGAGTATTTTCATCCTTGTGGTGTTGCCTCTATAGTTCTTTTATCAACACGAGCCGTCATATCCTGATAATTGACAAGTTCTCGTAATACGGTAGTTGCATAACAACCGGCAGGTAAGGTAAAACTTACTTTAACTGCGTTTTCAGCTTCTTGACTAGGCAATAACTCAATCTCTGCATCACTAATCGTTAATCTAATTCTGCGACGTTCCTGCTTTAAACCAAAACGCGGTAAGCCTTGGCAAAATTCATTACTTTGTTCAGCAATACTTTGCTCTAATGCCAAGGGTTCATCGCTAGTCATCAGCTCCCCTGCTCCCCACATGGGTGCAGTAATATCGACATCTTTATCAATTAAGCGTTGTTTGATAATGTCATCTACCTCGTCAACATGAAACACCGATTGAGTGCCTTCCAACATTAGTACATCGCCAACGGCCACTTTTTCAAAAACCTGTCTATTAATACGCTGATCAATCACCGCGTTAAAAATATGAGAACGTGCGGCAGATAAGTAAATTCCTCGCTTTTTCTTGTCTTTTACTTTTTGTCCTGAAAATAAAGCCAATGCTCGGTCTATATTACCGCCATCGATACCAAATCGCTGCTCGCCAAAATAGTTAGGGACACCTTGTTCAACGATTTTCTGCCAACGTTCTGTTAACGCTTTAATTGCGCTAACATCACGTAAAATAAGCTCGAAGCGATTGCCAGTTAAGGCGCCGGTACGCAATTTTTTATTATGCCTTTGATATTCAAGAACTTCGACACCTTCAATATTTAAATCATCTAAGTTGTATTCTTGCTTACCAGGTACGTGTACACCAAACCACTGCTCGGTAACGGCAAACCTGTCCTTTAAACCTGCGTAAGACACTAATTGCTCTTTCACTTTAAAGTATTTGGCTAATTCCCTTGCGACAAATAGTGTGTTGGCACCTGTTTTTCTAATATAAATGAATAAATGCTCACCTTCACCACAAGGCGTGAACGGTAACTGCTCAAATACTTTAAAGTCACTCATTTGACTACGAAGTATGCCACTAGATTGCGGTGTTCCATGTAAATAAGCGGGTGCTTTTAGCATTGTTGTCATTAGTTTATGTTCTACTTTTAATCGTTAAATGTTATGAACCACAAATAGTTATATGGTTTTTAGAAAAACAGTCTTTGTTTGTATCTACTTAGCTAGACTTCTTCAATGGGTGGCAAAGGCTTGGTGGTTTCATTGAGTAAAACTACTGCATGTACTGAAATACCTTCCTTTCTTCCGGTGTAACCTAGCTTTTCTGTGGTAGTTGCTTTGACGTTCACTTGATCGAGTTCACATTGTAGATCTTCACTTAAGCACTCACGCATTGCTAATAGATGAGGCGCTATTTTAGGCGCTTGAGCAACAATGGTGATGTCAGCATTGCCTAAATGGTAGCCTTTTTCATTCATTAGGCCGACAACATGGCGTAACAAGATCCTGCTTGAGATATTCTCATATTGGCCATCGGTGTCAGGAAAATGATTGCCAATATCCGCTAAACATAGAGCACCTAAAATAGCATCACACAACGCATGTATTGCAACATCGCCATCAGAGTGCGCAATAAAGCCATGCTCATATGGTATATCTACTCCGCCAAGAACAATAGGCCCTCGTCCACCAAATTTGTGTACATCAAAACCGTGCCCTATTCGCATGATTGCTTTCCTTTGCTAATTATTAGCTTGTTTAGTTAAATAAAACTCAGCCAGTGCTAAGTCATCAGGATGGGTAATTTTAATATTGTCACTACTGGCTGGTACTAATAAACTTGGCAAACCTTGTAGCTCAATTGCAGACGCTTCATCAGTGATTTTTCTAGCTTCTGATAAGCCCTGCTCAATAGCGTGTGTTAATTCTTCGCTTTTATACATTTGCGGGGTTAACGCATGCCATAACTCTTCTCTTTCAACCGTATTGCTAATAATACGATGATTATCACTTTGTACTAAACCACGCTTCATCGTATCTCTCACTGGGGTTGCTAAAATGCCACCACAATCATTTTCAAGACACTGTGATATTAACTGGCTAATATCATGGTGAGTTACGCATGGGCGAGCTGCATCATGCACTAACACCCAAGGGAACTCTTTATTATTGACCTCTTTTAAGCCATTGAGCACTGAGTCAACACGTTCATTGCCGCCTATCACTCTGATGATATCCGGGTGTGTTGCAATAGAGGTATCAGAGAAATATTGATCATCAGCCCCTAGCGCTAAAACCACTTTCGCAATAAGTGGGTGGCTTAATAATCTCGTTAGTGTATGCGTTAAAACACTCTCACCGTTAATGGTTAAGTACTGTTTAGGACAATTTGCCTGCATACGTTTTCCAACACCCGCAGCCGGCACAATGACAATGACTTTATCAATTGATTTCATTTAGTTATTTTCACTTTGGCCATTATTTTTGGGAATTAAACGAAAAAAGGTTTCATTTTCTTTAATCATACCTAATTCATTTCTAGCTCGTTCCTCAATAGCCTCTAACCCCAGTTTTAAATCATCTGTATCGGCAAAAAGTAATTTGTTTCTTTGTTTAAGCGCTTCATTTGCATTTTGCTGACGGGTGACACTTTCTTTTAAAACTAAATAATCAGGCACACTGTTTTTACCGAACCAAAGGCGGTGTTGCAGTAACACTAACAGTATTAACAAGATTGCTGTGAATAAGCGCATGAAAGCCCGATGTAAAAAAGAAAAGCTCAGAGAATGTTAAGGTTATTATACCTAACTAAAGACAGAGTTAAATAGCCAATGGTTTTTTGAAATTTTTCCAGTTAATAGAACAAGAAAGTAATAACTCTCGTAAGCTTGGAATGATAGGACGTTGTTTAGCACTACCTTGCCAACAATGACCTGCACAAGCAGCAGACATTATTTTTCGATTAGGCTTAAGTAAGCGTTTTTCAGGGGGGAGATTTGGGTTGCTAGCGAGTAATACCTCCTCACTAGACTTTGCTGTTAATGAGAACCAACCGCCGATATTAGTTCTGATCCTTTTCCCTTGAACATCAATACGATCAACACAATCGATAATAATATGATCATCCAATAAAACCGGGACAACTAGGCCAATATATACATCTTTTTGCAAATACCAGTCATTTGCTTTTTCAGTTTCTTGCAATGTTACTTGACCTGACAAAGGCATCAGCTTGCTTTGCTTTGCAGACCAACTTGCATTTTGACTGTCCAAAACTAGGGGGGATTGGCCTTGATTACTCACTTGCGTCATTGCATGAGCAGTTCGAGTAATATAATAAGACAAGCTCTTTAAACGAGCTTGCACGGCCCCAGCACTGGAAAAATCACCTTTAGCAAGAATAGCAATCTCTCGTTGATATAGACCATTGCAAAGCTCTGCAAAGGCACTATTGTCTGATTGTATTTGCCAAAGGCTCGATTGCGACATAATTTATATACTACATATATTCCAACAATAAACAGCAAGCTGAGTAACCAGCACCAAATGAACATAAAACACTTTTATCGCCTGAATTGAGGTCTTGTTTGTTTTTATGTAAAGCAATAATACAACCTGCTGAACTGGTATTAGCGTACTCATCTAAAATTATCGGCGCTTCAGCGCTACTTGGTTCTCTTCCTAGCACTTTTTTAGCGATGAAATTATTCATGTTGATATTAGCTTGGTGTAAATAAAGTCGTTTAATATCGTCAGCACCTAGTCCCATTTTTGCCATTTCAGTAGAAATTAAATTTGAAACCATTGGCAGTACTTCTTTAAACACTTTACGCCCTTGCTGAATAAAGTATTTATCCGCATCAGTAATGTGCTCAGGGCTACAATTGTTCATATAACCAATATTACTGCGAATATTATTAGAGAAACTTGTTATTGGCTGCTCACTGATAATCTTAAAGACATGCTCTGCGTTAGCTGTGCTTTCATCTTCAATGATAGAAGCAGTCGCGACATCACCAAAAATAAAGTGACTATCTCTATCTCGGTAATTTATTTGAGGTGATAATATTTCAGGGTTGATAACCAATACTGTTTTAGCTGTGCCGCTACGAATAGCATTTGCTGCATTGATAATACCAAAGGTTGCTGCCGAGCAAGCTACTAGCATATCAAAACCCCAACCTTGGCAGCCAAGGGCATTTTGAATCTCAATTGCCATAGCCGGGTAAGAACGTTGAGTGTATGCACAAGCAACAATAACTAAATCAATATCTGCAGGGGTTTTATTAGCAGCTTTCATCGCTGCTTTTGCCGCTTCAACACCTATTTCAGCTTGCATAGAAAGCTGTTCATTAGCTCTTTCAGTAAAGCGAGGTGCCATCACATCTACATTTAAAATATCTTCTTTTGCCATAACAAAGCGACTTTTGATGCCAGAAGCCTTTTCGATAAAGCTACTATCAGAAGGAGATAAAGCCGTCACTGTACCTTGCGCAATTTCTTGGCTATGGTCTTGGTTAAATTTTTCTACATATTGGTTAAAGCATTCAACTAATTCATCATTTGAAATGCTCTGTGGAGGGGTGTATAAACCCGTTCCGCTAATCACAACAGCCATAATAGGTCTCTCAATATAAGGAATAAAGCAATAGCTATGGAGTTACCACATCTAATTTAACAGCAAGTATACTGGTATGACCATGTGATTACCACTGGCTCAATCAAACCCAGAATACCGTTAAAAGTTGACACTATTTACTCGTTCATACAATTAATACTACACCACAAGCTTACCAATTCAATTTTTATTTAAACCATCACCGCCAGCGCTAATAGTCTGTTTTATTGGATATTAACATTAGCGCTCTGTATTCCAGCTAAATAGGTATGAGCCTAAAATAAGAAAGACTGCGCTCATCACGAGCAAAATATTAACGTGAAAGCTTATATCACTTAATGTAGCTCCTTCGGTAATAATAGCCCTAGCGCCGGCGACTAAGTGAGTTAGTGGCATAAAATCAGCAAGTACTTTTAAACCGTCAGGCGCTCCCTCTAAACTAAACCAAACCCCTGATAACATCATCATCGGCCAAGAAGTCAAATTCAATAAGCCACCAATGAGCTCTTCACTTTTACTTCGACTGGCAACCAGTAAACCTAAACTAATTAGACAAAAAGCCCCTAATGCGCCAATAACAAATAAATCAAAGTAACTGCCCAGCATAAAGAATTCAAAAAACAGATTGCAACCACTATAAACTACCGTCGACATAAACATTACAATAAAGAGTCGAGAAACTAACTGCGCTGAAACAAACTCTAGCGCTGATAATGGTGTTGCTTTAAGGCGTTTTAATACCGAATTTTTACGATAGCGAACAATCACATAGCCTACACCAAATAAACAACTGAACATCATGTTCATTCCTAAGATGCCAGGTAGTACCCAGTCAACATATCTAATACTTTTGCCGCTACTTTCTAATCGGGCAAAACCTTGTTGCTCACCAAGAAAAATCTTTTCCATCAGATAGCTGCTTGATGACTCTTCATTTACCCAGTAACGGTTATTTTCATAATCAATTAATAAATCAATACTGTGCCGGCTAAGCTTATCAGTCGCTAATTCTAGCTTTTGATAGTCAATAAACTCAATAAAGCGCAACTGCATTAACACTTTTTGCTCTGCACTTTGCTCAACGCTGCCAGTGGTTATCAAACCGACCTTATAGCTTGGTCTGCCTTCACCAGAGAAAATAAAGGAGAAGCCAATCAGTAATAAAACAGGGAAAAAGAGGTTCCAGCCCAATGAAGACCTATCCCGAAAGAATTCGATATTTCGAGCTTTAACAACGGCAAAAAAGCGGTGAAAATTCATAAAAGTTCCTATTATCAATCACAATGGTCACATTTAAGACTGTAATGAGTGTCCCGTTAATTTTAAAAAAAGATCATCTAAGTTTGCTGATTTAACATGTAAGCCATCCAGTGCGACTTGATGCTGCATTAACAGTGATAGTGTATGCTCGACGTTTTTACTTGGTATTTCAATACGATCCCCTAAATCCTTCCAACGGTATTGCGCTTGAAGTTCGCTAGATACTTGTTCACAAGGCAAATAGATAAAAACATCTTCAAAATGTTTAGCTAATAATTGATGCGGTGTGCCCGCTTCTATAACTTTTCCTTGCTCCATAATGACAATATCATCACAAAGTTGTTCAGCTTCATCCATATAATGCGTTGTTAAAATTATGGTTTTGTTTTGCGCTTTTATATTTTTAATCAACTGCCAAAAATTACGTCTGGCATGAGGATCCAAGCCCGTTGTCGGTTCATCAAGAAATATTATTTTCGGATCATTTATTAAGGCTAGCGCTAAAAGTAATCGCTGTCTTTGGCCACCCGAGAGCAAACGATTATCCCTATCTAAAAAGTCACCTAAATCACATAGCTCGATTAATTTTGTTTGTGGCAACGTTTCTTGATAAAAAGAAGCAAATAAACTCAAGGTCTCTTTAACGGTTAGAAAGTCTTGCAATGCAGTATGTTGAAATTGAATACCTATTTGCTGGGAAATGTTGCTATCAACTTGCTGACCTCGATAAAGCACCTGCCCTGAAGAAGCTTTGATAATACCTTCCATAATTTCAATGGTCGTTGTTTTGCCTGCGCCATTAGGTCCAAGTAAACCAAAGCAATGACCTTGCTGTACTTCAAAACTAACATTATCAACAGCACAAACATCTTGATAATGTTTGCAAAGGGACTGCACGCTTATCGCTGCACTCATAAAACACTCCGTTTTTTAATCCAACAAACCATTGTAATCACTCACCTCAGATTGAGATAACAAATAGCGCCTAACAGATATTTAAAGCGCTGCATTAAATTTATCAACAATAGAATAATTGCCCTTAATATCTTTGCCTTCAATTTAGCAAAGCTATCATAGCAGCATAACTATAAATCATTTTATTCCAGAGAGTTAGCATACCTCTTAACCCGAGCTGAGTTAACTAATTACGCGACATAAATAACAATTAATTTCACCCTTAATACTAAAAACAACAAATGATAATAATTATCATTTGCAATAAAATGTAATGATGTTTATGCTAACTACATTAACTGGAGGTGACAAATGCAAACAATAGCAGCAAGCAATATCGAAAAAGTGCAAGTTGAAATATCTAGCAACTTGCTCAGCCATTTACTTAATTCAGGTCTACTTCATTGTGGCGACTGCAAGTGCTTAAACGCACAAGCTAAAAAAGTCATTTGGCACAATTTACTGCTAAGTAGCACCAAAGGAGATAGCTTAGAAGGAAATTATTGCGAAGGAGATAAAGAACTATGTGCTTAACGGTTTCAAAAGAATTCAGCTATATAGCTAAGTGGTTAGAGATGCTTATATCAACTTATAAAAGTAACCCGAGTAGCGCTTTGGCGAAAAACATTTGTTTTTACCTAAACAAGTTACTGCATCATGATGACATTAATTTTTGTGGTGAAAAGCGCTGTGAATATATCGCTATGCAACGGTTTTGGCATTGGCACGCGTATCAGGCTAAAAACAGCTAAGCTTAGTGTTAACACACAATAACTCGATACTTCTACCGCTTGGCTTTTAATCGTGACTCTACATACGTTTTCATGCTTTGATTTAGCATTTTTTTGCCCGTTAATTGATATTGCTGGCAAACGGTTGCAACATCGTACTTTTGTATCAACCGAGCAATAAGTATTAACACTTGTTTTTTGCGTTGTTCGCACAATCGCGCTTGGGCGAGTAAGTCATGTTTAAGCCACAAGTAGAGACTAAAAGCGCAAGTACTAAAAAGCCGTTCACCGCTAGCAAATGCTTTGACATTAGCGATATCAAGTTCAGACAAACTGACTAGCATCTCTTGCGGTTTCTGCTGCAACAGTAGAAGTACTAATTCACTTTTCAGTGAGTTGTATTCTTCTATTAATAAATAATCAAAACTACGATAAAAATTATGGTTAAGCTGCTTTTGCCAAGGTTTATTCGCTGAGTTAATTGCCTTAAGTAATAATGCTGAATGCTCGCCACTGGCTTTATCTTTAGTAAAGCCAATACGTGTGGTAGCAAACCCTGCCTTTAACCAAAAAGATAATAATGACTCGTTAACGCCAAAGCTAGTACCAATAAAGTCAACGTGTTGGAGTTCAGCTAATGTTTGTATTTCAGTAAGTAACTGTGAACCAAGCCCTTGTTGCTGTAATTCAGGATGTACAGCAATTCTCATAATTCGTAGGTAGTGAAAATCAAAAGCTTGCTCAAAACCACAATGGCTTAACAATGACTGCGGTAGAAATTGATTTTTTAAACGTCGCTGGGAACTTTTTATTGCCGTTATGTCACTTGGAGCAAGCTCTTTAGTCTTTCCCTCAGTCATTAATAAGGCTACAGCAATCACTTTTGACTCTTGATCTGTACAAGAGAAAAGACAAACTAATTGCACTTGCGGGTTGTCTAGCAGTAACTGTAAATCACTCGGTTTTGTTTGATAATGCGCGGTAACCAATACGGAGAAAACCTGACTTAATAACGCTTCATTCATTACTAGCTCAGATGCGGTTATCACTTTACAGGCAAAGTTACTGACATGAATGTTCGAAATATCAATCAACTCAGCATTGAGTAAACAAGCATCAAATACTAGCTTTTCAAGCGGGTCTGCATCGCGCCATCTTATAGGTTGGTTAATATGCAAGCTTTGCCATTGTGGGCAAACGTGATTAAGCACTTCCTTAAACTTTAAAGTAAACCCTCTTCCCGCCCCTTCATAGCCGTGCACAGTACTTGAAAAAACCACTCTGTGATAATGATTTAATAATTCAGCAAGCTGATAAACGGGTATGGCCGCAGCTTCATCGACAAGTAATAAGTTGATTTTTACTGGCTGTATAAGCAATTGGTCAATAGGCATAAAGCGTAAATCTGCTTTACCGAATGTAAAAGTATCACCATTAACCGAGACGTTAGGAAGGCTGTTCGTTAATTGCCTAAAAAACACTGACAAAGATTGCCGCTCTGGCGCTGTGATAACAAGGCTAAAGTCTTTTTGCTCATTAGCCCGCAGTAATGCCGCACAAGCAATAGCTAACGCTGATGATTTCCCCCGCCCTCTATCTGCTGTTAACACTAACGGTCTTTTTCTATGACCCGAGACTACCTTTTCAATCGCTTGAACCGCTGCATATTGCTCTTCAGTAACACAAGAAAGTGGATAACGCTGTATTTGCTCAGGGGCAGTTGTGGTCTGTGTCACCTCATTAACGTTAATACTTTCTTGTGATTGAGAGATTATCCTATGATTCGGCATTATTTGAATTAGAGAAAGTAATCTAGTTTGGAAGTAACTTTGCTTCTGAGCTTTAGCTATATCAGGTAACACCAAAAAGAAAATACCGCCAGCTTTTAAGGTGCCTGAAAGCGCTGCAAAGGCATCAACAGTCATATTACTGTCTGCAAAAATAATTAACTCACTTTCACTACCTAACTTATCCCGAAATCGCTTGTGCTGAATATTTGGAGGAAGCACTTTACTATTGCCATATATAAAGCAAGCACTTGGTTTTTTAGCTAACTGAGGAGTTTGCTTAGGTATATCTAGAAAAGTATCACGGACTAAATCTATAGTTTGTAATAGTGACAGCGCCCACTCATCACTTCCTGAGAGTAGAACTAAACGACGTTCATTCATTAAAGTAGCTTGGCTACGGTAATCATTAAACCATGAACGAAAGTGCTGTGCTTGCATAGACTAGTGTCATTCCAGTGCAGATAGAAAATGAAGATAAAGCAAAATAAAATTAAGTTTATCAAGTAATTTATTGAAAATAATTAAATTTCACCTAGATTTTTTAAAGTATTAAACCCTATACTGGTTAAAACCACAAATGAACTATGGTTAATTTGCATAAATTGATCTACATCAACATGGGTAGATGAACAAGTAATTAAAATAACCATAAATCTAGCTTACTTTAATCATAAACTTTTGAGAGCATTATGAATCAAGCAATATCTCCTGAACAACAAAAAAAATATGAGCGTAATACCTTTATCTTTTTAGCGATATTTCTAGCGCCAATCTTATCTGTAATCATAGTAGCGGGGTTCGGCTTTGCCGTGTGGTTCAGTCAATTAGCATTCTTAGGCCCACCAAGCGTTTAGCATTGTTTAATCG
The DNA here is from genome assembly GCA_913057925.1 of uncultured Colwellia sp. Lineage (GTDB taxonomy): Bacteria > Pseudomonadota > Gammaproteobacteria > Enterobacterales > Alteromonadaceae > Colwellia. Next base: position 14,588 of record CAJXPG010000051.1, read on the forward strand.
AAAAAAAGACTCTACTGAGCGATTAGCTGATCCCTCTAGGCGTCGATTGTTTCGCGGCCAAGTTAAAAACGAGCAAGTCATGCGATTACCTTGGGTGATCAATGAGGCGGTTTTTACTTCTGGTTGTACTCAATGCCAAGACTGTATAACAGCTTGTGAAACTAACATCATAGTAAAAGATGACTTGGGGTTTCCGAAAATAGACTTTAGTCAAGGTGAATGCACCTTTTGCAACCAGTGTATTGAGGTATGTGAGCAGCCATTATTTGCAGGACTATTTACTGATAATAATGATGACGATGAAAGTAAGAAAGCTTGGCCTGTCACAATAGAAATCGGCGATAAATGCTTAGCTAAAAATAATATCTATTGTCAAAGCTGTAGAGATGAATGTGAGACCGGCGTGATAAAGTTTAGTTATATTGACTCAAGTATCCCACAGCCTTCAATCAATGACGCTGATTGTAGTCAATGTGGAGCCTGCCTTTCTAGCTGCCCTCAAAACGTCATTAAATTTAACTTTGCTCAAATAAATAATATTCCAACTGAAAAAGAGAAACTATGAATCAAACGACTCCCCCTTCTTCTGAGTACCACCTTGCAAGTTTAGTTGCTTACTGCATCCTAAGTGAAGTTGATACGGTTAAGTTAGCCATTGAAGCCGTAGAAGGAACCGAGATTCACGCTACAAGTGCTGAAGGTAAAATTGTTTTCACTATTGAAGGTATCAGCCATAAAGACATTGGAAAAAAAATGGATATCATCAGAGTACATGAGGGCATCCTGAATTTGTCTCCGGTATATCACCAGTTTCTCGATGAGAGCCAAGAAGAAAAAAATACTGAGAGTGACAAGACAGCAGATTTATACCATCAAGTAAAAGAATAAAGTACAACAGTTTTAGAAAATATAAAGAAAGCCTAACCATTTATTTTAAAATCGAATCAAAAATTAGCAAAAGGAAGGTGACATTATGACTATTAATCGCCGCGAATTTATTAAAGCAAACGCTGTAGCTGCTGCTGCCGCTGTTGCAGGAGTATCTGTGCCTGCAGTTGCTTCAAACTTAATTACTAGCTCTGATATTACAAAACTCAAGTGGGATAAAGCCGCTTGTCGTTTTTGTGGCACGGGTTGTAGCGTTAATGTTGGTGTAATGGACGGTAAAGTTGTTGCCACCCATGGTGACATTAAATCTCCAGTAAACAAAGGTCTTAACTGTGTTAAGGGTTACTTCCTTTCAAAAATCATGTACGGCAAAGACCGTTTAACTACACCATTACTTCGTATGACCAATGGTAAATACGATAAAAATGGAGAGTTCGCACCTATTTCTTGGGATCAAGCTTTTGATGTCATGGCTGAAAAAGCGAAAGACGCACTGAAAAAAGATGGTCCTACCGCTGTTGGTATGTTCGGCTCTGGTCAATGGACAGTGCAAGAAGGTTATGCTGCTGCCAAGTTATACAAAGCAGGTTTCCGTTCTAACAATATCGATCCAAATGCTCGTCATTGTATGGCTTCAGCAGTAGGTGGCTTTATGCGTACTTTCGGCATCGATGAGCCTATGGGCTGTTACGATGATTTAGAAGCTGCTGATGCCTTCGTTCTTTGGGGATCAAACATGGCGGAAATGCATCCAATTCTTTGGACGCGTTTAACCGATCGCCGTTTAAGTGCTCCTCACGTAAAAGTTGCCGTGTTATCGACCTTTGAACACAGAAGTTTTGATTTAGCTGATAACGGCATGATCTTCACGCCGCAAACCGATTTAGCTATTCTAAATTACATTGCTAACTACATTATTCAAACTGACCGTGTTAACAAAGATTTCGTTAATAAGCACACTAACTTTAGAATTGGTCAAACGGATATTGGTTACGGTCTTCGCCCTGAGCATCCGCTTGAGCAAAAAGCTAAGAATAACGATAAAACAGCGGGTAGTTCTAAGCCTATTGATTTTAAAGAGTACGCTAAGTTTGTTAGTACTTACACTGCTGAATATGTATCAAAACTATCAGGTGTTCCTGAGCATAAATTAGAAGCGCTTGCTGAAATGTATGCGGATCCAAAAGTGAAAGTAACCTCTTTCTGGACTATGGGCTTTAACCAACATACTCGTGGTGTATGGGCTAACAACCTTGTTTATAACATTCACTTATTAACAGGTAAAATCTCTACCCCGGGTAACAGCCCATTCTCATTAACAGGTCAGCCTTCAGCATGTGGTACTGCACGTGAAGTGGGTACTTTTGCTCACCGCTTACCTGCAGATATGGTGGTTAAAAACCCTAAACATCGTGCTTATGCTGAAAAGATTTGGGAGCTACCTGAAGGTACTATTCCACCTAAGCCTGGTTACCACGCTGTTCTACAAAACCGTATGCTTAAAGACGGTAAGTTAAACTTCTACTGGGTGCAATGTAATAACAACATGCAAGCAGCAGCAAACATTAACGAAGAAGGTTACCCAGGTTATCGTAATCCGAAAAACTTCATTGTTGTTTCTGACCCGTACCCAACCGTTACCGCACAAGCAGCAGACTTAATTTTACCAACAGCAATGTGGGTAGAAAAAGAAGGTGTTTATGGTAACGCTGAGCGTCGTACACAGTCTTGGTACCAAATGGTTGAGGCACCTACAGGAGCCAAATCAGATTTATGGCAATTAGTTGAATTCTCTAAACGCTTTAACATCGAAGATGTATGGCCTGAAGAACTTATTGCTAAAAAACCATCTGTACGTGGTAAAACATTGTTTGATGTACTTTACAAAGACACCCACGCAGGCTCTTTCTCATTGGATGAGATCCCTGAAGATCGCCTAAATGATGAATCTCGTCACTTTGGTTTCTATATCCAAAAAGGCCTATTTGAAGAATACGCTACCTTTGGTCGTGGTAAAGCACATGATTTAGCACCATATGACAGATACCACAAAGAACGCGGCCTTCGCTGGCCGGTAGTGGATGGTAAAGAAACTAAATGGCGCTTTAAAGAAGGTTCAGATCCTTATTGTAAACCAGGTAGTGGCTGGGACTTCTACGGTAAGCCAGATGGTCGCGCTATCATCTTTGCTCTACCTTACGAACCGGCTGCAGAATCTCCAGATGAAGAATACGACTTATGGTTATCAACAGGTCGTGTATTAGAGCACTGGCATTCAGGTTCAATGACACAACGTGTGCCAGAGCTTTATCAAGCAATGCCAGATGCACTTGTTTACATGCACCCAGATGATGCTAAATCACGTAACATGCGCCGTGGTGATTTAGTTAAACTAATTTCTCGCCGTGGTGAAGTGCAAACTCGCGTTGAAACACGTGGTCGTAACAAGCCACCTAAAGGTTTGGTTTACATGCCATGGTTTGATGCTAGCCGCTTGGTTAACAAAGTTACTTTAGATGCCACAGATCCGTTATCGAAAGAAACCGATTTCAAGAAATGTGCTATCAAAATTGTTAAAGTTTAGGAGTCTGAAATGAAAAATTTAAATCTAGCAGTAATTGCCAGTTTATTGGTATTAACAGTATCTCCTGTGCTTTATTCTTTAAGTGCTAATGCAGCAGATAAAGAAACAGTTAATTCAGTGGCAACCTTAAGAGACCACACACCAATAATGGTACAACGCGAGCCTAACGCAATCCCTAAAGTAATTAATAAGGATATAAAACAAGGCCGTAACTACCCAATGCAGCCACCTGTTATTCCTCACACCATCCGTGGTTATGAGGTGAATAAGTCCAATAACAAGTGTATGTCTTGTCACTCTCGTCACCGTACTGAGAAGTCTCAAGCGCCTATGGTGAGTGTGACTCATTACATGGATAGAGATGGTAACTTCTTGGCTGAAATGTCACCTCGTCGTTATTTTTGTAATCAATGTCATGTAACACAACTTGATGCTAAACCATTAGTTGAAAACACGTTCACTGATATGCACAGCTTAATGAAAGAAAAGTCTAAAGCTGAGAAGCACTAGGAGTTAGCATGAAAAATATTATTATTTTAGGCTGGCAAACCCTGAAAAAACCGAGTGCTTACTATAGCCTTGGTGCCTTAGTTATCGGTGGTTTTATTGCTGGTATCATCTTCTGGGGTGGCTTTAACACTGCCTTAGAAGTAACCAACACAGAAGAGTTTTGTATTTCATGTCATGAAATGGAAGACAACGTTTATGAAGAAATGAAAGCAACTATTCACTTCACTAACCGTTCAGGTGTTCGTGCGACGTGTCCTGATTGTCATGTTCCGCATAACTGGACTGATAAGATTGCCCGTAAAATGCAAGCTTCTAAAGAAGTTTGGGGCATGATCTTTGGCACTATTGATACCCGTGAAAAGTTTTTAGCACATCGTCGAGGTTTAGCAGAAAACGAATGGCGCCGTCTAAAAGCTAATGACTCATTAGAATGTCGTAATTGTCATAACTTCGATTATATGGACTTTACTGAGCAAAGCGAGCGTGCTTCTTATCAGCACTCAACAGCACTTGCTGATGGTGAAAAAACCTGTATCGATTGTCATAAAGGTATTGCTCACCAACTACCTGATATGAAAGGTGTTGAGGGTTGGTAAATCGCCAACTACTTTGACGAACTCAAAACCAGTGCACTGCACTGGTTTTTTATTTGTCCAATAAAAGCATCTAGTAAGCTTTCTATTTTAATAAGCTTGTAGCAATCCCCATTAATGTGTCTGCGCCAAGACAAGCAGTGCTCAGATTAAAAACAATAAAAGCGCTAATATTCATCGGATTGATCATAAAATAATTAAACGATATTTTTTTTCGTATTTTTTTGTAAATCGCTATTGAAAATGACCACTATCTTACCTATTTTGATATTTATAAACTTATTATTATTTTTGATTATTAAGGTAGAAGCATGGTCAATGATATCGATGAAAACCTCAGTGATGATAACTTAAGCGATGAGCAAGAGTCTGTCATGCAGGATGATGTTGGCGTTTCAGCGAATAGCGATTTAAAAGGAAAGTCAATTGCTCAACAGCAAGCAGATGAACAAGCGCAGAAAAATATTGAGGCGCGTAAACGTATTGATGAACTCATGGAGAAGAAACGCTTGAAAGAGTTACTTGATGATAGTGAAGATTGGTAACCCCACCATACTTATTTAATTTCCCCCTTTGCTTTCAGCAGATTAAAGCATAAAATAGCGGCACTATTTTATGCTATTCCCAACTGTTATGACCCTATTTGAAAAGCTACGTTGTTTGTTTACCTTTGGTCAAGGCGTTGCCCTACCATTACCTACAATTCCAGAAAACTCACAACCAGACGCGCTTTTTAAGCTCTGGTTTGAAGACGCTAGTAAGTCAGGGATATTATTGCCTGAAGCAATGTCTGTCAGTAGTTGTGATAGCCAAGGCCAACCAAGTTCACGCATGGTATTATTGAAAGACTTCGATGAAAAAGGCTTTGTTTTTTACACCAACTATGGCAGCCGTAAAAGTCATGATTTATCGAACAATAATAAAGTCGCGTTATTGTTTCATTGGGGAGTTTTACAGCGTCAAATTCGAATTGAAGGCATTGTTGAAAAAGTAACGGAACAAGAGTCTGCTGATTATTTTCATAGCCGTGACAAAGGCAGTCAAATAGGTGCTTGGGCTTCAAAACAAAGCCAAAAATTAACTCATGATTCTGAATTAACTGAGCGAATGAGTCACTTTCAAAGTGAATATGGCAATAAAGAAGAAGTACCACATCCGAAATTCTGGGGTGGTTGGCGCGTTAAACCACATTATATTGAGTTTTGGCAAGGCCGAGCGAACCGATTACATGATCGCGTATGCTTTGAAAAACAAGATGGTCAATGGCATAACTTTAAGCTCCATCCGTAAATGAGATTCACCCATCTCCTTCTAATTACTTTACTCGCGTTAAGTAAAGCAGCTTATGCTAAAGATATTCATATTGGCATAGAGCCTTTCCCGCCCATCATTACTGAAGACGGAACTGGATATGCAATTGACATGTTTAAAGCAATTGAAGTGATATCAGATCTAAAGTTTCATTTTCATATCATGAATTATGCACGTGCTAAGAAGGAACTTAAAAACGGTAACCTAGATTTAATAGGCTTAACACCTAAAGGTTATGAAACTGCTGATTTTTATGGTTATGCTGAAGATATTGACTGGGGAGTATCTGCAAAAGTTGATTTATTCACCCTTAATACCAAACATTTCAATATTGATTCTTTACCCGAACAAAGTATTGGCACGTTAAGGGGCAACGCTGATTTTTTCTCTGAATTGTTAAATATTCCACGAAATAAATTTATTGAGGTAAGTAGCTTACCTCAATTAATTCAAATGTTAGCTCTGAAGCGTTTAGATGTTATTACCTTTGAACGAGCCTCCACAATGACCACGTTAGAAAAGTTCAAAGTCAGGGATGTATTTTATCAAAATGTTGCAAAAATTCCTGCAAGCTTTGCTGTACGAAACAATAAGGCAGGTAAAGAACTTAAAGCAACACTTGATAAATACCTAACTCAGATTAAAAGTAATTATTACTTCACTGCATACTTCCATTATCAAAAAATGAAAGACGCTGGCAAAGTTTCCATTCCGGATGATGAATAATGAAAATTCGCAAAAAATCATGTTGCAATAATTTGCTATTATGACGTTTTAGGCATAATACATTTAGGCTTCGAGTTTGGATTATAGTATTTCATTGACACAGGCAGGTGCTCTGTTAACTGCTTAATGCGTGTTTTATTAGATGGATGCGTTGACATAAATTCTGCAGGAGCATCTTTACTAAGTTTTGCCATGTTTTGCCACAAATCAATACTGGCACTTGGCTCAAAACCTGATTTTGCCATTAAATCTTGACCGACAATATCCGCTTCGCTTTCATGAGCACGACCGTAAGGCATGATAACTCCATATTGTAAGCCAACACCTAGACCAGCCATCCATAAACCTTTATTTTCCACATCAGTGGCACCAAGTGCTACCGTTGCAGCGGTCATACCCATATTTTGCAGTTTGTTAGCTGACAATCGCTCATTTGAGTGATGCTCAATAACATGCCCTACTTCATGACCAATAATAGCGCCAAGTTGATCTTGTGTCTCCGCAACTTTTAAAATCCCCGTATATACACCAATTTTGCCACCAGGCAATGCGAAGGCATTGACTTGTTCAGAATCAAAAATCACCACTTCCCAGCTGCCATTGTGAGCTGATTTAGGCACGTTTTTAGTTACTGCTGCCGCAACACACTGCACATAGTTATTAGTAGCTTTATCTTGGCTTATAGGGGTATTTGCTTTCATTTCTTCAAATGATGCAGCACCCATTTGATTAAGCTCTTGATCAGAAAAAAGCATCACTTGTTTACGACCAGTGCTTGAGCTAGTACACGCAGACAACGCGACTAAACTAGTTAAGATAATTAAAGGGAGTTTCATAGCTATCCTTTTCAAAGTAATTTTTCCGGTATTTTAAGGACTTCCCCCTTGCTTTGCTAGCATTGTCTTTACAAATTTAACAATTACTTCACTTCATGCTAGAAGAAAATATAAGCGATAAAAAAACCGAGCAAAGCTCGGTTTTTAATAAGATAGCAGTAACGCGGGAAGTAACTAGCCAACAAGTGCTAATAAAATACCAGCAGCAACCGCTGAGCCTAAAACCCCTGCTACATTTGGTCCCATAGCATGCATTAACAAGAAGTTATGCGGGTTTGCTTGTAAACCTACTTTATTGGCAACTCGTGCCGCCATTGGCACAGCTGAAACACCAGCAGCACCAATGAGTGGGTTAATAGGCGTTTTAGATAACTTGTTCATCACCTTAGCCATTAATACTCCAGAAGCAGTACCAATTGAGAAAGCAACAGCACCTAAGCCTAGGATACCTAATGTTTCAACATTCAGGAAAGCTTCAGCACTAAGTTTTGAGCCAACACCTAAACCTAAGAAAATAGTAACAATGTTAATCAATTCATTTTGTGCCGTTGAACTTAAACGATCCACAACACCAGACTCACGCATTAAATTACCTAAACAGAACATACCTACTAGCGGAGTTGCCGCGGGCAAGAAGAAAATAGTCATCAGTAAAACACCTAATGGGAATACTATTTTTTCTATTTTAGTAACTGGACGCAATTGCGCCATTTCAATTTTACGCTCTTCTTCATTAGTCAGTGCCTTCATAATTGGCGGCTGAATAATTGGCACTAATGCCATGTAAGAATATGCCGCAACAGCAATTGCACCAAGTAACTCAGGCGCGAGTTTAGACGCTAAGAATATTGCCGTTGGCCCATCAGCCCCACCAATAATCGCAATCGCAGAGGCATCTTTTAAACTAAACTCCATGCCAGGAATAGCATTTAAAGCAATAGCGCCAAATAGCGTTGCAAAAATACCAAACTGAGCAGCAGCACCTAGCAACAAAGTTTTAGGGTTAGCAATTAAAGCACCAAAATCTGTCATTGCGCCAACACCCATAAAGATTAGCAGTGGGAAAATACCTGTATCCACCCCTGCATAATAAATATAGTGAAGTAAACCACCGACTTCTGAAAAGCCTGCTACCGGAATATTCGTTAATATTGACCCAAAACCCATAGGTAGCAATAATAGCGGTTCGAAGTTTCTTGCAATGGCTAGATAAAGTAATCCACAACCTACAAGCATCATAACTACCTGACCAAACTCAAAGTTTGCTAAGCCAGTCGATAACCAAAGTGTATTAAGTGATTCCATCATTGCACCTATGAAAAGCTAAGTAAGGCATCACCAACAGCAACAGCGTCACCTTCTCTGGTGAACAATGAGACAATTTGTCCCGACGTTACTGCACGGATCTCAGTTTCCATTTTCATTGCCTCCATGATAATAACGACATCACCCGCTTCTACATGATCGCCCTCATTAACTAACACTTTAAAAATATTTCCTGCTAGTGGCGCATTCAATGTTTCTTCGGCTGAAATTGACGCAGATTGTTTAATGGCATCATCACCGGCTGGCTGAGTAACAGACTCAATCGAGCCACCAGGTGCCACAACCACATCATAAACTTTACCATCTACACTCACCGCGTAGTTTTCTGGTGCTGTTGAAGTGCTTTCTTTCGCTACTTTCGCTGATGAAGCTGTCGCTTTAGTAGGAATAGGTTCAAATGCTGAAGGGTTATCCCTGTTTTCTAAGAATTTCAATCCTATTTGTGGGAATAACGCATAAGTTAGCACATCATCAATGGTTTCTTCTGCGAGGGAAATCTTTTTCTCTTTTGCTAAAGCCTGTAGCTCGTCAGATAGCTTATCAACTTCTGGGTCTAACAAATCGGCAGGGCGACAAGTAATTGCTTCACTACCTTCTAAAATGCGTTCTTGCAGGGCACTATCAACTTCAGCAGCAGTTGCACCGTATTCACCTTTTAATACACCGGCAGTTTCTTTAGTTACTGACTTGTAGCGCTCACCTGTTAGCACGTTCAATACAGCTTGAGTGCCAACAATTTGTGATGTTGGCGTCACAAGAGGAATATAACCAAGATCTTTTCTAACTTTAGGGATCTCAGTTAGAACTTCATCAAACTTATCAGCAGCGCCTTGCTCTTTTAACTGGTTTTCCATGTTGGTTAACATGCCACCAGGGACTTGTGCAGTTAAGATACGTGCATCAACACCTTTCAAGCTGCCTTCAAATTCGGCATATTTCTCTCTTACCTCTCTAAAGTAAGCGGCAACTTCAGCCATTTTCTCTACATTAAGCCCTGAGTCTCTCGCACTACCTTCAACGATAGACGCAATAGTTTCTGTTGGTGAGTGACCATAAGTCATACTCATTGATGAAATAGAGGTATCAATCACATCAACACCGCTATCAATCGCTTTCATCTGAGTGGCAACACTTAAACCTGTGGTTGCATGACAATGTAAAGCAATTGGCAAAGAAACGGTTTCTTTTAATTTAGTAACAAGCTCAGCGGCATCATACGGTTTTAACAAACCAGACATATCTTTAATACATAATGAGTGCGCTCCCATATCTTCAAGCTGCTTAGCCATTGTTAGCCAGCCTTCAAGCGTATGAACAGGGCTTTCGGTATAACTTAATGTACCTTGTGCATGAGCACCTACTTTTACTGCTGCTTTAATTGAGGTTTGTAAGTTACGAACATCATTCATAGCATCAAAAATTCTAAAAACATCAATACCATTTACATGAGCACGTTCAACGAACTTCTCTACCACATCATCAGCATAGTGACGATAGCCTAGAATATTCTGACCACGGAAAAGCATTTGTTGCTTAGTATTTGGCATCGCCTTTTTAAGCGCTCTGATGCGTTCCCAAGGATCTTCTCCTAAGTAGCGAATACATGAATCAAAGGTAGCACCACCCCAAGACTCTATTGACCAGTAACCAACTTCATCAAGTGTTGCGGCAATAGGCAACATATCCTCTAAACGTAGCCTAGTAGCTAGTATTGATTGGTGTCCATCTCTTAAGACAACTTCTGTTATACCTAATGGCTTACTCATGTTAACGCCCTTTTAATTACTTTAAATTTGGTAAATAAACAAATAACTCTGTTTTAATTTATTAATCTTGTCCGTGCTGTGCCCGGTATTTTTTAACAGCACCACTAATGGCTGCAACAACAGAAGGTGAAATCTCGCCACTAGTTTTATTACTAGGACTTTTCCTTGCTGTGCGACTTACTGCTTTTGCTACAGGATCAGGATACTTAATGGCAAGCTTTGCCAAAACGGTATTAATAAAAACAATTAATATACTTAGAAAGGCAAAGACAAAAACCATTCCTGCTAACATTAATGTGCCAGCTTCTAAAAACTGTTGCTGCATGTTGTCCATTTTTATTCTCTTTCAAAAAACTTGTTATTAGAATAATCACTCCAATAACCAAAAAGCAAACTCTTTTCGCGAGTTTCAGAAAAAAAAATTATAGTCAACCCCGAAAACTACGTTTATTCAGCACAAAATAAAATATATGCATACAATTTTGCATACTTTAAATATTGTATACACCATCAAAACCCTGAATAGTGGGATTTAACAAGGAAAAACAGCTGATTTTATACAATATGCACAATACAGGTTTTTATTCACATTACGGAATAGATATACGAAGAAGGCGGTAGTAGACAACACAAAAAACAGCACATTCATGCGATAAAAGCACAAAAAACTGCCATTTATTTTAACGCCTTCACCTTATTAAAAGATACTGAGCTGATTAAAACACAAACCAATAAAGACTACTTCTTTAGCAAATAAAGTATCAATTTCATACTCAAAACCCCCTAATACATGTCAGCAAAGAGCACATTAAATACGCATAAAATCGATATGATAAACTTTGATTTAAAACTCTTTATGTTTAAAACACCCTAGCTCATAGCAAAAGCCTTACAGCAAGATCTAATAGCATGCTTTTGCACTCCCGCCCCATAATACCTCCCCCTCCTTGCTAAAGGTATTACCAGCTTTTCAAACAGCTCATAAGCCCTGTCTTGCCATAAATTGTGCTACCAACGACCTTCCTGATTTTTTCATTCCAATTAACTAAAGCGACTACCGCAGAATGTGCATAAAATAAATTGATAGAGTGACTTAATGCAAACTAGGCTCTTCTGTAAACGAGAAATGCTAACTAGCATAGCTTGAGAGGACAAAATGATAGTGAATGATACTTAATGATTGGCCTATTAGGGAAGGAGTCGAACATTGGCTGAAATTACGCTGCTTGATAGCTGATTCTCTATTAAAACAAGATCTAACAGCCAAAGCTGCTCTACGCTATTTGTTCCATAGAAGCGGAAAATAATCCAAGCCTATTAAAGAGCTTGGTATTTTCTACAAGAGTAGAGCCTGCAATCGAAAGGGATTCAGTTTCGTAGCTAGCTATTTATTAACTTAAAGCTATCCAGCTGAGCTAGCTCAACGCTATTCAACTCAAAAAACAGATACAAAAAAGCCCTAACA
>CAJXPG010000052.1 GCA_913057925.1 uncultured Colwellia sp.
TCTACACAGAGTAGATCGTCGGCAGCGTCAGATGTGTATAAGAGACAGGGGCGGCACTATCTTAATGGCTGCTTATAAAGGCTTAGAAACATTAATTTTAGACAAAGAATCACTTAAATACCGTGAATCAGTAGGTCTTGAATTCTCACACGTTATTTATGATGGTCGTTGGTTTACGCCGCTTGCTAAAGCACAGTTAGCTTCTGCTGCTTCTTTTGCTGAACAACTTACTGGTGATGTAGTAGTTAAGTTATATAAAGGCATGGCGCAAGTGACTCAACGTCGTTCACCAAATAGCTTGTACTCAGAAGAATTTGCTACTTTTGGTGCTGATGATGTTTACGACCAAAAACATGCAGAAGGTTTTATCCGTTTATTTAGCTTATCAAGCAGAATCACTGCTCTTAGCCAAAAAGACTCTTTAAAAGATACGGAGAAGTAACCATGGCATTATGGGGCGGAAGATTTAAAGAAAAAGCGAGTTTACAGTTTAAGAAATTTAACGACTCGCTACCTGTTGATTATCGCATGGCGGTGCAAGATATTGTTGGTTCAATTGCTTGGGCGCAAGCCATTCATGAAGTGGGCGTATTAAATGATGATGAATTAACGCGTTTAGTTGCGGCTTTAGAAGAATTAAAAGCGTCTGTAGAAGAAAATCCAAAACAAATTTTGGCATCAGATGCAGAAGATATTCATAGCTGGGTGGAAATTCAGTTAATTGAAAAAACAGGTGATTTAGGTAAGAAGCTCCATACGGGTCGCAGCCGAAACGACCAAGTTGCCACTGACTTAAAATTGTGGTGTAAAGAAACGGGCGGCGACTTATTGTTTGCCTTAGTGAATTTACAACAATCAATGATGAACTTGGCTGAGCGTGAGAAAGATACGGTATTACCGGGTTACACCCACTTACAACGTGCGCAGCCGGTTACTTTTGGTCACTGGTGTTTAGCTTATGTTGAAATGTTTAACCGTGATATTGGTCGTTTAAAAGATGCCTTATACCGTCTAGACGTTTCACCGCTAGGCTCAGGTGCACTTGCGGGTACGGCCTATCCAATCGACAGAAATGCCCTAGCTAGTCGTTTAGGTTTTAGAACCGCAACCATGAACAGTTTAGATGCGGTGTCTGATAGAGATCACGTCATTGAGTTGCTTGCTTCTGCCAGTATTTCAATGATGCATTTATCACGTTTTGCTGAAGATTTAATTTTCTACAACTCAGGTGAAGCGGGCTTTGTTGAAATGAGTGACTTAGTGAGCTCAGGTTCATCTTTAATGCCGCAAAAGAAAAACCCTGATGCCTGTGAGTTAATCCGTGGTAAAGCAGGTCGTGTTTTTGGTTCGCTAACGGGCATGTTAACCACTATGAAAGCCTTAGCACTTGCCTATAACAAAGATATGCAAGAAGACAAAGAAGGCTTATTCGATGCAATGGACACCTGGCAAGAATGTATGGAAATGGCAGTGCTTGTGGCTGACGGCTTAAAAGTTAATCGTTCACGTACTTTAGCAGCAGCGCAGCAAGGTTACGCTAATGCGACTGAGCTTGCTGATTACCTAGTAGGTAAAGATATTCCGTTTCGTGAAGCACATCACATTGTCGGTGAAGTGGTACTCGCCGCTATTGATAAAGGCGTACCGTTAGAAGATTTAACCATTACTCAGTTACAAGAATACTCTGACAAAATTGAGCAAGATGTTTATCAGCACTTATCTATTGAATCGACTTTAGATAAGCGTGAAGCATTAGGTGGTACATCGCGTTCACAAGTTGAAAAAGCATTGGCTACCGGTAATGAAGAAATATTGAATGAACAAGTGGTCGGCGCGCCGGGTAAACAACAAACTCAAGTGGCACTTAAACAAGTGAAACAACGTTTAAATGCGCAAAAAGCTGCGGCTATGTCAGTACGTCGTGCGAAAATGTCAGATGTTGATAGTATTTATCAACTGACTGACTTTTGGGCAGATAAAGGTGAAATTTTACCTCGCACGCGTGACAATATTATTCATGACATACAAAACTTTGTCGTTGCTGAGCTTGATGGTGTTGTGGTGGGTACAGCATCACTTTATATCTATCAAACCGGTTTAGCAGAAATTCGCTCTGTGGTCGTGGAAGAATACGCTCAAAAACAAGGTCAAGGAGAAGCATTAGTTCAATACTTACTTGAGTTTGCTCACCAAATGGAGCTAGAGCAAATTATTGTGTTAACTTACATTCCACAATACTTTAGCGCGCTTGGCTTTAACTCAATAGATAAAAGCTCACTTGCTGAAAATATCATTGAGGATAGTGAACCAAGTCCACATAAAGATGCTAATGATGAAGTTGCTATGCAATACATTGTTGGACAAGGTAAATAGGTAGTATTAAAAAGAATGGAAAGCATGAATAATAGCGATCAAAATTACGTTAAATGGTTTAGAAACGCCGCGCCTTACATTAATGCGCATCGTGGAAAAACCGTGGTGTTGATGTTTGGTGGCGAAGCGGTAACACATCCCAATTTTGCTAACATTATTCATGATATTTCTTTACTGCGAAGTCTTGGTGTGAAGTTGGTGGTGGTGCATGGTGCACGGCCACAAATTGAAGATCGCATGAAGCAGCGAAACCTAACGAAAAGCATAGAAAATAACCTTCGAATTACCGATGCAGAAACATTAACTGCGGTGAAAGATGCCACCGGCTCTTTGCGTCTGCATATTGAAGCGCTGCTTTCAACAGGCTTGGTCAATTCGCCTATGCATGGCTCACAAATAAGAGTGAGCACAGGTAATTTTGTTATCGCTAAACCTATGGGTGTTCGAAACGGCATAGATTATAAATACACTGGTAGTGTCAGAAGAGTAGACTCTGATGGCATTAACATGCAGCTTGATTATGGTTCAATCGTTTTGCTCTCTCCTATTGGTTATTCCCCGACAGGTGAAGTGTTTAACTTAGCTCTCGAGGATGTTGCCACGCAAACGGCAATTGCTTTAAAAGCGGATAAGTTAATTGCGCTTACTGAAGATGAGGGCTTGATTGATAAAACAGGTAAGCTGATTAGAAGTTGTAGCGTTCGCACGGTAAAAACTTTACTAGATGAGAAGGATTGTCATGTTCGTCAATTGCTATTGCGCTCAATTATTCAAAGTGGCGAGAATGGCGTAGAACGTTGTCATTGTGTCAGTTACCAAAGTGAAACGGCATTATTGCAAGAGTTATTCACCCGAGATGGCTCAGGTACTTTAATTGCTAAAGATCACAAGGAAGAAGTCTCTGTTGCTACTATTGATGATGTTGTAGGAATCTTAGAGTTAATCCAGCCGCTTGAAGAAGAGGGCGTTTTAGTGAAACGTTCTCGTGAATTACTTGAGGTTGAGATAAATCGTTTTACTGTGCTGAAAAAAGAAGATGTGATTATTGCTTGTGCTGCTTTATACCCTTATCCAGAAGCGAATAGTGGTGAAATTGCTTGTGTGGTGATTCACCCTGATTACCGTAAGGGGAATCGTGGTGAAAGGATTATCAACGCACTTGAATTGGCGGCTAAAAGACAAGGTTTAACTTCGTTGTTTTTATTAACAACTGTCAGTGGTCATTGGTTTCGCGAACAAGGTTTTATTGAAACCTCAATGGAGCGGTTGCCTGAAGGAAAAAAAGAAATGTATAATTTTCAACGTAATTCAAAAGTATTCGTTAAAGATATTCATTAAAGGTACTGGTAAAAAGCGTGAGAAAGCGTCTTTAGTTAGATTGAACAAGTAATAAAAAAAACTGTCCAAATGAACAAAGCAGTTAGCCCATTAGCTAACTGCTTTTTTATTCGTAAAAAGCAATTAACTAAAACAGCTCTTCTTCCTCAGGTTCTTTTTTACTACCTGAATGTATTTCACTGCTAGTATCTTCGGACACAAAATCTGTTGGCACATTACCTAAACGGAAGTATTCAAATCTACTGGATTTATCCGTCTTATTGGTCAGCTTACCTGTGGCCTTATCTATACGAACTGAAACAATATCAACTGGCGGTTGGAAACCCTCATTTTCAATATCAGCTAAAGCAACACGCATAAAATCAATCCAAGCGGGTTGTGCTGATTTTGCACCAAACTCATTACCCGTAGTTTGGTTCTTGCCTAAGTTGTTATTATAGATAGTGCGACCTAGCATATGCCCAGGATCATCAAACCCTATCCAAGAAGTTGTCACTAAACGTCGGCTAAAGCCAGAGAACCAAGCATCTTTTGCTTCATTTGTTGTTCCAGTTTTGCCGGCAATATCTCTGCGCTTTAATGTTCTTGCACGCCAACCAGTTCCTTGCCAACCAGGCTTGATAGACCAATCGGCACCCCAAATTGCGCTGTTTAATGCTTGAGTAATTAAAAAGGCATTTTGTGAGCTGATAACTCTAGCTGCTTGCTTGACAGGAGTAACTGCGTCAGCCTCAGTGTTCGCAACACTTTCATCACTAAAACCTGTGAGTTCATTTAAGGTTACCTGTGCATTGAGGCTGTCTGCATCTTGATTTTCTTGGTCTATAGATTGCTGGCAAGGATCGCAAGCTAAAGCGGGTTCCGCTTGATATATTACTTCGCCTTCACTGTTCTCTATTCGATCAATTAAATAAGGCTCAATCAAGAAGCCACCATTAGCGAAAGTAGCGAAGCCTGTTGCTACTTCTAAAGGGGTTAATGATGCTGAACCAAGTGCTAAGGTTTCACTTCGAGGTAAATCTTTAGCATCGAAGCCAAAAGCAGTTAAATGGTTAATAGTTTTGGTAACACCGATGCTTTTTAATAAACGTACAGCGACAACATTTTTTGATTCAGCTAACGCTTGACGAACTCGAATCGGACCAACATATGTTTCAGGAGAGTTTCTTGGGCGCCAAACACCACCCGAACTTTTATCCCATTGATTAATGGGGGCATCGTTGACTAGTGTTCCTAGGGTAAAGCCATTTTCAAGAGCCGCAGAATAGATGAAAGGCTTGATATTAGAACCGACCTGACGTTTAGCTTGCGTGACACGGTTAAACTGACTTTGTTCAAAACTAAAACCACCGACTGCTGCTCTAATTGCACCATCATCTGGTGAAAGTGACACAACAGCAGCACTCGCCATAGGGAGTTGAGCTAGTCGGTAATTATCATCAGGCATTTTACTGACTAAAATGACGTCACCATATTTAAGGATATCACTAGCTTGCTTAGGTGGCTGCCCTTGTTTTTGATCATTAATGTAAGGTCTAGCCCAAGCAAGACCTGGCCAATCTATTGTTGCTGCTTGAGAGCCTTGTAGCTGGATCGCTACGGATTTTTTTTCTACGGCTACTACGACAGCAGGCACAAGCATTTGGTAATATTTTGCTTGTGATAATGCAGTTGCAATGTCCTTAGATGTTAAAGGGGCTAATGGCTGTGTTGTTAAATCCGTGTCATTATCTTGAGGTCGAAGCGAACGGATTGCTCCTCTATAGCCATGGCGCTGATCGTAATTTAGCAGGTTATTAACTAAAGCTTGCTCTGCAGCGGTTTGTAGTTTTGAAGTTATGGTGGTAAAGACTTTAAAGCCTTCGGTGTAAGCCTTCTCTCTGCCATAACGTTCTAGCATTTCTTGATGAGCCATTTCTGCTACATAGGGGGCACTAAGTTCAATTTCAGCACCGTGTTTCTTTCCAGAGATGGGTTGTTCTTTCGCTGTTTGGTATTGTTGCTCTGTTATGTAACCACTTACTAACATGCGTTTTAATACGACAGCACGTCTATCTTTTGCTCGCGCTGGTGAACGAATTGGATTTAACGTTGAAGGTGCCTTTGGTAGACCTGCTAATACAGCTATTTGTGCTAAATTTAACTCATTTATTTCTTTACCATAATACACTTGAGCAGCGGCACCAAAACCGAACGCTCTATGACCAAGTTCAATCTTGTTAATATATAACATCAAGATTTCGTCTTTGCTTAGTAAGCTCTCTATATGGAATGAGAGAAATATCTCACGAATCTTACGGGTGTAGGTGATTTCTCGCGTTAAAAAGAAGTTTCGAGCAACCTGCATGGTGATAGTACTGGCGCCACCTTTATCTTGACCCATTAACTTACCAAGAACAGCGCGACCCATGCCTATAGGATCTACACCAAAGTGTAAGTAAAAGCGATCATCTTCTGTTGCCAGTAAAGCATCAATCAGTTGTTGAGGAACTTCATCTAAAGTCAAAGGTGTTCGCTTCTTCTCACCGAACTGCGAAATCAGTAAACCATCTTTAGTAAAAACTTGCAGAGGAGTTTGCCAATGTAAGTCTTTTAATGACTCAACACTGGGTAATTCTGAACGCATTGATAAATATAAACTATAGACGCCAATTGACGACAGTATTACCAGTATCAAACTGACTTTTAATAAATTTTTGATTGAAAACACAACAAAAGTCCATTTAGTGGATAAAAATGTAAGATAATACTAGTATATCGTGTAAAAGCATGTAATAAATGTATTTATGCGTATTTTACGTCTAAAATAATTACAAAAATAAAATTGTAGGTCGTTATGCTAGACAAACTGTGGAAAAAGAAAAACTCAATGATGGTTGGGATAGATATCGGATCCCATTCAGCGAAAGCTGTATTATTGAGTCAAGGAAATGAGGGCTTCATAATTGAAGACTTCGCAATTGAACCAATGCCACGAGGATCAGTTGTAGATCGAGAAATTCAAGATATAGAGGCCGTTGGCGTCGTCATAGCTAAACTAAGGAAACAAATTTCAGCGAAGGCAACAGATGCCGCAGCTGCAGTGTCAGGACAGACTGTAATCACTAAAATGATTTATATGGATGTTGCTTTAACAGAAGATGAACTTGCTAGCCAAATAGAAATAGAAGCTGATAGCCTTATCCCTTTCCCTCTTGATGAAGTAAGTCTAGATTTTGAAACGCTTGATATAAATGAGTCTGATCCTAGCAAAGTTAATGTTTTATTAAGTGCTGCCCGTACAGAGTCTATAGAAGCCAGAGTTGCAGCTCTTGATGCCGGCGATTTTCATGCTAAAGTAATTGACGTTGAGTCTTACGCTGTCGGCAGGTCTTATGATTTATGCTTGGCACAGTTACCTGATGATGCCAAGGATAAGATAGTAGCGATAGTTGATATTGGCTCAACGGTAACGCTCTTTTCGGCTACAGATGCGGGTAAACATATCTATAGTCGAGATCAAATGTTTGGTGGCGAACAATATACTCGTTCTATTGTTTCCTATTACAACAAGTCATTTGAGCAAGCAGAAGAAGCAAAAACTTCAAATGATTTACCACCGAATTATACCTTTGAAGTTTTAGCGCCTTTCCACACTGTTTTGATGCAGCAAATTAGACGTGCAATTCAGATGTTCCTGACAACTAGTGGTCAAGAAAAGGTTGATTATTTATTAATTTCAGGCGGCACTGCTGCATTAGAAGGATTAGAAAGTCTACTTACCGATGAGTTAGGTATACATACAGTTATTGCCAATCCATTTAGTGATATGGAAGTTGCAGAATCTGTTGATAAGGATGAGCTTTCTAATGTTGCACCACAATTAATGGTGGCAACAGGTTTAGCATTAAGGAGCTTTACGCCATGGCACATATAAATTTACTTCCTTGGCGCGAAGAAGCACTAAAGGCACAACAGAAAGAATACTTTACTTTATTAACGGCTGTAGGTGTTTTTGCTTTAGCATTGGTTTTATCAATCAATTTTTATTACAACGCTCGTATTGATGGTCAAAACTCCAAAAACCAATACTTGAAGAATGAAATCGCTCAGCTAGATATTCAAATCGCTGAAATCAAAACTTTAAATGATAAGAAAGCAGCACTACAAAAGCGTATTGATGTTGTTGAACAATTACAGCGCAGCCGAAATGTAGGTACGCAAGTGCTTGATGAAATAGCTAAAATCATTCCAAACGGTGTTTATATTATTGAGCTAGAAAAGCAAGGTAATACCCTATTACTTATGGGTAAGAGTGAATCGAACAACCATTTAGCTAATATGATTCGTGCTGTTGAGCTATCTGATTTATTCGTTGATGCTACACCTGAATCAATTACAGCGGATGATGGCTCTCCTAAATTACTGAGTAGCTTTAAGATGAAAGTAAAAATTAAAGGCTTAGTTGATGACGGTCAAGCCAGTAAAGGGGGCAAATAATGAAATTTGATGCATCCCAGTTTGATAATTTAGAACTTGAAAATATTGGTCAATGGCCTGCCGCTGCAAAATTGTTATTAGCTATTTTCTTAGCTGTTGTCATTTGCTTTTTAGGCTATATGGGCATAATTAGCGATCAAATGAAATCTTTAGAGCGTGGCGAAGCTGAAGAGAAGACTTTAAAAGAATCTTACCGAACTAAATACCATGTGGCAGCAAACTTAGATTTGTTTAGAGCACAAATGGTAGAAGCTGAAGATACTTTTGCAAACCAACTACGTAGCTTACCTAACAGTCATGAAATTCCTGGTTTACTTGATGATATTACTTTCGTTGGTACTACCAGTGGCCTTGATTTTATCAAACTAGAATGGCAACCAGAAATCAGTAAAGAGATTTATATCGAGCTACCTATCGATATTGAAGTTATTGGTCCGTATCACTCTTTTGGTCAGTTTGTAAGTAAGATTGCGGGACTACCAAGGATTGTTACTTTGCATGATTTTAAAATAAGTATTCCTAGCGGTGATAGCGATACGCTTAACTTGAAGTTGCAAGCTAAAACCTACCGTTACCAAGAGGAGGCGAGCAAATGATAAACCTTAGTTTACCTTCTAAAAAACTAGCACTATCAAGTATCATTGCTATGACTATGCTTTCTGGTTGCTTTGATGATACTTCAGAAATTAAAGCGCATATGGCTCAAGTTAAAGCAACTACCACCAATTACATTGAACCTATGCCAGAGGTGCACCCATTTAATCATATAGCTTATTCAGCTGATGATTTACGTAGCCCATTTGTTTTACCTAGACCTGAAGCTATTCAGCAAAAAATGCAACAAATGGCAGGGTGTTTAAGCCCAGATACAAACCGTCGTAAACAGCCGTTAGAAAAGTACGCACTAAGTGACTTAACTATGCGTGGAACTTTGGGTGATGCAAGTATGCTGTGGGCTTTACTCGAAGCTTCAGATATGAGCTTACATAGAGTTGCTGTTGGAAATTACCTTGGCTTATACAATGGCCGTATCACACAAGTGAGTGCAAAAACTGTGAAAATAATTGAATTAGCCCCAGATGGTGCAGGATGTTGGATAGAGCGAGAAGCAACATTAGAAATCGTACAATCTGAAGAGTCAAATAAGTAAAGGAAATAATAATGCTAATTAATCAAATGAAAAATTATAAAAGCTTTACTGCTATTAAAGAGCTCTGGCTTGCGACAATCTTCATGTTCTCCACTGTATTAACTTCAATGAGTGTTAATGCAAATGATAATAATGAATTGGTTGGTATTTCATATAATACAATTCAAAGCGATCAAATCGTTCTCGTATTTAGTTTTGCACAAAACATTACTACGTTACCTGAAGTAAAAACATCGATGACTCCAGCATTCGTTGAAGTGACCTTTGATGCTAGTGCTTTTGAACAAGATCTGAAAGAAACACTTGTTCAACATGCGGGTGTGAAAAATATTACGCTTGATGCAGCAACTGGAAAAGTTGTTGCATTAATTAACTTAGAAAAACTGTCTGTATTTGATGTTGCGTTAAATAATGAGAAAGAATTTGCTATAACTTTTAACTACGGTGATTCTGCAGAAGTTGTTGAACAATTAAGCCCTGCGGGGGATGACTTCATTAACCATATTGAATCGATTGACTTTAGATTAAATGGTGACAATGAAGGGCAAATCTTAGTCTATCTTAAAGAGAATATGCTAGCTGCTGACGTTAACGATAAGTTAGGTAAATTGAATGTAGAATTTCATAATACTGAAATTATTGATGACTTACTTTACAAGCTTGATGTGACAGATTTCGGCACACTCGTTACCAGTATTGAAACGTTTAAAGAAGGTCGTAATGCTCGTTTGGTGATTGAAGTTGAAAGCGGTTTTATTTTTACCCAGAAACAAGAAGACAATTTATTCATTTTAACGGTAAAAGAAAAACCGGTTAAGGAACCTACTTATTTAGGTGAAACTGATGATTTCACTGGTCGTAGTATTTCACTGAGCTTCCAAGACATTCCTGTTCGTACTGTTTTACAAATCATTGCCGATTACAATGAATTCAACTTAATTATCAGTGATACTGTTACTGGTAATATTACCTTACGCCTAGATGGTGTTCCTTGGGATCAAGCTTTAAGCATTATCTTAAAAGTCAAAGGTTTAGATAAGCGCATGCAAGGCAATATCTTGATGGTAGCACCAAGTGATGAATTAGCTGCACGTGAAGCACAAACATTGCAGGCTAAACAACAAGTTGAAGAATTAGCTGTCTTATATTCAGAGTATGTTCAAATTAACTACGCTAAGGCAGCAGAATTTGCCGAGCTTATTAAAAATGAAGATACTAGCTTACTATCACCACGTGGTAGTGTTTCAGTAGATGAACGTACTAATACTTTATTAATCCGTGATACTGCGAGCAGTATCGAAGATATTAAACGCATGGTAACTATCTTGGATGTTGCAATTCGCCAAGTAGTTATTGAAGCGCGTATGGTTACTGTTAAAGACAACATGAATGAAGAGTTAGGTATTCGTTGGGGCGCGACAAATACTGATGGTGAAAGTACCACTGCAGGTTCACTTGAAGGTGTAGATACTGCTAGAGGAGGAGCCGTTCCTGATTTAGTTGATCGCTTAAATGTTAACTTACCAGTAGCTTCACCAGCAGGAACTATTGCTTTTCAAGTGGCAAGATTGGCTAATGGAACTATCTTGGATCTAGAATTATCAGCCCTAGAGAAAGAGAATAAAGGTGAAGTAATCGCTAGTCCGCGCATAACTACTTCGAATCAAAAAGAAGCCTATATTGAGCAAGGTGTTGAAATACCTTATCAAGAAGCAGCTTCAAGTGGTGCTACAGCAACACAGTTTAAAAAAGCCGTTTTAAGCTTAACAGTTACTCCACATATTACGCCTGATGATAAAATCATTTTAGACTTAGTTGTTACTCAAGATACAGTATCAGAGGTTAAAAGTGGTTTAGCACCAGCTATCGATACACAACGTATCGGTACTCAAGTATTAGTTAATAATGGCGAAACAATTGTATTAGGTGGTATTTACCAACAAGCTATTATTAGCACAGTCTCTAAAATTCCAGTGTTAGGTGATATTCCATACCTAGGTTGGTTATTTAGAACATCAAGTCAATTGAACGAGAAAAAAGAGTTGTTAATTTTTGTAACACCGCGAATTGTTACTGAACAGTTCTAAAAAGTAGTTCATAACTAATCCACTAAATGACGTTATTTACGCCATTTAGTGGATTTTTTGTTTTTAAAAGGCAGTTTTTAGCTAAGTAAATAGTATTGCTACTTGCAATTTAGGCTGAACACTTGCGATAATTACGCCCTTGAAATTTCCGAGGGAGACCTCTTTTGTGTCAAAAGCATCTTTTTCATTGTAGTAACGCTTCTGACAATCCTGTAAACACAACGAGTATTAAGTAAATCTAATGGCAGAAAAACGTAACATATTCCTTATAGGCCCTATGGGTGCTGGAAAAAGCACTATCGGTAGAGAAATTGCCGACCGATTGCATCTTGAGTTTTTTGACTCTGATCAAGAGATAGAACGCCGTACAGGTGCAGACATTGCTTGGGTATTTGATCTTGAAGGTGAAGAAGGCTTCCGCAAAAGAGAAGAAACTGTCATTGAAGACTTAAGCGAAAAGCAAGGCATTGTTTTAGCAACAGGTGGTGGTTCAGTCATCAGCACTAATGTTCGAAATCGCTTATCTGCTCGCGGAATTGTTGTTTATCTTGAGACAACTATAGATAAGCAAGTCGCCCGAACTCAAAGAGATCGTCGTCGTCCACTATTACAAACATCTGAAGAGCCACGCACAGTACTTGAAAACTTAGCTGTTGAGCGCAACCCGCTTTATGAAGACATCGCAGATGTTATCGTACAAACAGATGACCAAAGCGCGAAAGTCGTTGCTCATAAGATAATAGAAAAACTAGACTTCTAATAAATCCCCTTTACCTAGGAAACACTTTTACATGGCAACCCTTAATCTTGAGCTAGGTGAACGTAGTTATCCTATCTATATTGATTCAGGTCTGTTAGATAAAGCAGACCTTTTTTCATCTCATATTCGTGGTAAACGAGTGTGTATCGTCTCTAATGACATTGTTGCTCCACTATATCTTGACGCACTCAAAACTCGATTAGCTGACTACTCAGTCGATGAAGTAATATTACCTGATGGTGAAGCTGAAAAAAGCTTAGCTAACTTTGAAGTTATAATGTCTCACTTGCTGAAAAATGAGCATGGTCGTGATACAACATTAATTGCTTTAGGTGGCGGTGTCATTGGTGATATTACCGGTTTTGCCGCAGCTTGTTATCAACGTGGTATAGATTTTATTCAGATCCCAACAACAGTACTATCGCAAGTGGATTCCTCTGTCGGTGGTAAAACAGCAGTAAATCATCCTTTAGGTAAGAATATGATAGGCGCATTCTATCAACCTAAAGCGGTATTGATTGATATTGATAGCCTTAAAACTTTACCTGTGCGTGAATTTAATGCAGGAATGGCTGAGGTTATCAAATACGGTATCTTAGGCGATAAAGATTTTTTCTTGTGGCTTGAAAATAATATTTCGTTAATCAAATCAGGTGATAAAGAAGTACTTGCCCTGATGATTGAGAAATGTTGTCAATGCAAAGCTGACATAGTTGCAAATGATGAAACTGAAGCAGGTGTTAGGGCTTTATTAAATCTAGGTCATACCTTTGGTCATGCCATTGAAGCTGAACAGGGTTATGGCAAATGGTTACATGGCGAAGCTGTTGCTACTGGCATGGTACTTGCTGCTAAATTAGCAGTAACAATGAATTTACTTGAAGTGTCAGATCTTCGACGCATAGAAAAATTAATTTCAGCATTTGATTTACCCTTAGTTGCACCAGAAAATATGGGACTTGCTGAATTTATGCGTCACATGCGTAGAGACAAGAAAAATATTGCTGGTAAATTAAGGTTTATCATCCCTACAGCAATAGGTCAGTCTGAAATTCGCGATGATATTTCTCAGGATATGCTTCAAGAAATTCTATAATTATTTCGTTTAGGTTAGTTTAGCCTAAACGACTTTATCAATAGAAAGGATTAAGCATGTCTGTATTAGCCAATTCAGCCATACCGAGCACCACGCCAAGCAATAATACTAACTCAGTTACGGCCATCAGTGTCATTGCACGAGTAGATTACAATTTACGCTTTACCAAGCAAGCGGTATTAGTTGTTGGTGATGATGCTTCAGAGTACTCTCAATTAGCTAGTCAATATCTTGTAAGCCTTTCCAACGCATCAAGTAATAGCAAAGCAAATGCTCAGCATTATAATGTTGCATTTGTCGCTGCATCATCCAAAATTAATGATATTCAAATGCGTTGTCGACTTGTCGAGCAACTCTTCGCCAATACCTTATTCGACCCAGAGCAGTCACTCGCCGTAAGTGTTATAAACTTTGCTAAGCAACAAAGTGAAGCCATTTCAATTGTTGTCGACCACGCACACGCTTTATCATTACAAGTAAAATACGAGTTATGTCAATTAGTCAGTTTGGCCAAAAAGCATAAATTAACTATCAATGTAGTATTGTTTGGCTTATCAGACGCAGCAGAGCAGCTAACGGTAAATAAAAGTCTGTTTAAAAATAAAATAGCTATTATTGAAGCGGGTACCGGTCAGGTATTGAGTATGGATGATAAAAAGTTTACTCAGCATAAAGTGACTGGTTCATTATCCCTTTGGCAGAAATTTAGTGTTGCTGCGACGTTGTTAGTAATATTAGCGGCATGTATTTGGCTATACTTACTGATTGTAGATGATGCTAACCAAGCTCCAATTAGCACCGTTCATCAGACTGTATTTGATAGTGAATCAAAGAGTGGTATCGAGTCGATTAATGAGGCTGAACAGTTGAATCCAGATGCATTAACTGGCCGAAAACTTATAAAGAAACAAAAAGAGGGATCGGAGCAAAGTAGTTCCAACCAACCTATATTTGCATCAGCCAACCAGGCGACCAATGAAGATATTACCGCAGCACTTTTTACTAGCAGCATTGTAGAAAACAAAAAAGTAATTGCAGCAAACACCAGTGATATTTTACATGCATTGAGTGCTAAAACTGCTGACGCTAAAATAGCGAGCAGTCCTGCTGATAGCGAGTCAGTTAAACCCAACTATTATTTAATTCAAGCAGAGCAATTTGAACAAGGCTATGTGGTGCAAATAGCAGGATTTTCAGATGAGATCTTGTTGGATAAGTTTATGCTCCAACATAAAGAACAGGGCTTGCATACTTATCAAAGACAGCTTAGCGGCAAAAGCTTTAGTGTAGTCACCTCAAAGGTATATCAGAATAAATCTGAGGCTAAACAAGCTATGGCAGCTTTACCAGCAGAACTTCAAGCGCGTAAACCTTGGCTTAAGGGTATTTCATCTATAACAGCTGAAATAAATACCTTTAATCGATAATTCAAGCTACAATCCGCTCCTGATAATTTATGTGATTTGGTAGCATGCATAAACAGTTAAATTAATCAGCCATAGGCATATGTTCAGTAATAGCTCAGGTATCATTTTTGATGCTAATAGACTTTAACCTGTTGTTCTTGCTAAGATCTGTACTAACTGTGAATTCTGCTAAAAATAAACGCCAGTAACAGCTGTATTGGTAATAAGGTCTAGAGTGAGTAAAGATACATTGCAAGCCAATTCGAGATCAGCCTTGAAGTGGGCTGGCGGTAAAAAGCGAGTTATTGGTGATATCTTAAAAGTTTTGCCAGTAAAAGGTAAGAAAAGACTCGTTGAGCCTTTTGTTGGTGGCGGCTCTGTTTTTTTAAATACTAACTTTGATGATTATCTATTAATTGATATGAACAAAGACCTTATCTCACTTTTTAATATCATAAAAAATCAATCAGCTGAATTTATAAATGACTCTCAACAGTATTTTAAGGGTGACTACAACGATCCAGAAAAATATTATGAGTTACGTAAGCAATTCAACGCAACTCAAGATCCCTATCTTCGTGCATTATTATTTTTATATTTAAACAGGCATGGTTACAACGGGTTGTGCCGATATAATAAAAGTGGCGGTTATAATGTGCCCTTTGGTCGATATAAACACCCTTACTTTCCAAAGCTAGAGCTAGAATTTTTTTCAAAGAAAGCTCAAAAAGCGACGTTCTTACAAGGTGACTTTGAGACGGCCTTTGCTCAATTGAAAACTGATGATGTAGTTTATTGCGATCCGCCATACTCGCCAATTAATAGGACAGCTAACTTTACTGCATATGCAGGTAATTCATTTACCGATGATGATCAAAGAAGGTTGGTTGCCTGTGCTGAAAAAGCTAAGTTGCAAAAAATACCCACTGTAATTTCAAATCATTATGTTGATTTTACCCGTGAGCTTTATAAAAATGCGACTAAGAGAGAGTTATTTCAAGTACAGCGTTCAATAAGTCAAAAAGGCAAAGGGCGAGTGAAAGTTAAAGAGGTACTCGCGCTTTATAAATAACTAAAGTTAACCGTTTGTTGTTATCTCAGTTTTTAGTTAAATCCATAATACCTACCGTTCCGTTAGCGCCAGCAGCTATAAAGACGCCTTTGTCACTCGATAACGTATAAAACCCTTGGCCTTTTAATACTTGCCATGTGCGCCCTGAGTCTAAGGATATGTCTGAACTTGTTTTTCCTGTAGATATACAAGTATTACTTTGACATGACATAGCCGTTCTTAAGCCATGATTACCTGTTTGAGTGGTTTGCCATTGGTTTGCTATCAAGCTAGCCATATTATTGTATTTCATTGTTCTATCAAGATAGTCACCACCAAGAATGAAAGGTTGTTCAGCTTGATTAATTGCCATGGCATAGCCACCCGCTGTTTGTGTTTCTCGGTAGATAGGCACCGAGCTACGTAGCCATGTTTCACCATAATCTGAGCTTGAGTATACAGAAGCTGAATAACCACCGGTTGCTATCCAAGCTTTGCCCTGAGTACCCACAATGATGCTATTACCACTTGCCGCAAATACAGACTCTTTTGACTGCTTTTTTGGCAGTCCTCCTATTGATATCCTGCGCCAGGTCTTTCCGCCATCGTTGGTTTTTTTCACGACAAAGTAGCCATCGACAGGATCCCCAATTAATAAGCCTTGTTTAGAATCCCAGAAGGCAACAGAGTTAAAGAAACCCGTTTTATCAGTATTTTGGTATAGAAGCTGCCAAGTCTTGCCACCATCAATAGTTTTATAAAGCACCGACAGTAAATCACTGCCAGCACCCATCACAATAGCAGTGTGCTTATCAAAAAGCGCTATGTCACGAAAATCTAATTTGACCGATTGCGGCACAGACCTATTTTTCCAAGTAGCTCCGCCATCTTGACTTACAAAAACACTATTATTGCTACCTGTTACCCATAGCGATTGCTCTTTAATAGCACTACCTCGTAAAGATGTCTTACTTGTCATTTGGACCGAAGTCCACGTAGGTAAGCTGAAATTCGCTTTGGCCGTTTTAGCTAAAGAGTGGCTAGCGCATAAATAGAGGGTTATCCATAAAACAGAAAGGAGCTTTGTATGCATACTGATAGTTATTCTTTGTGTATATTGTATGCATAGTATGGGTTTGATGAACTTAAAGCAATAAAGCAGTACCGCTATTTATTTTATCTGTATGAAATATCGAAAGGTTTTAATTAGCTAACACTAGGCTAACGATAATCATCAAGGTTACGATAAAGACAATTACGCCAATCACACCGGCAATAATGAAGTGCTTTAGTTTACCTTGAGAAAAGTCTTTCTCGCGATTCTGGTTATTTTGTACACCAAAAAAAGCAGCGGCGACACTTTTAAAGCTGTCTTTCAGGCTAATATTATGAAGCATCATGTTTAAGGAAATTTTAATTAAAGCTGTAATGGATAAGCTCAACAAAATCTAAAAAATGTAAATGGGTAGATTTACTTTCTCCGGATAACCAAGATATCCAACTTTTGTTAGACATATTATTTGTATAGCAAGGGTGGTTGGTATGGTTCATCGGCAAATTAGATTCAACTGCCATACAGGATGTTAGTAACTCAACTTGTAAATTTTGCTGGCTAGTCTGCTTGTTCAAGCTGAATAAGATTATAAGTGTTAGTGCAAAAGCGAAACTTAGCTGTTTTAACTTTGCTAGGGAAAGGTTTGTCATCATCCATTTTGACATAGTGTTTTACTTTTCATTAAAAAGGGCGAACAAGTATAAACTATGTTCGCCCTAATGTCTTTGCTTGTTTTTTCAACAATTACCTAACCGAAAAAATAGCTGGCTATGGTTTTATAAATCGATATCTATAGAGTAAGCAACATAGAATTTCATATCATCACTATTGCCGCCATCATCAAAATCTGTCTTTGAAAGGCCAAAAGTGAAATTGTCTTTGCTTACGCTTACACCATAATCAACTGAGCTTTCACCAAGCCAAGCGTCAACTTGATCGCCACTGAATGAACCAATATGAAAATTAACTTCTACTTCATTACTTAGCGCTAAGGCATAATCAGCATTTACATAGATAGAATCACCCGCATCATAATCTTCAGATGATGTTAACATTGCTACGCCTACCGTTAGGCCAGTAAAAGTAAAGCTGCCGTAGATTTCAGAAAAATCAGAATCATCAGCATCAGGGTAAGCATAATAAATGAAACCAACATCGTATGACATGCTTTCATTAATATCTGCACCATAACCACCATAAAGGTCTAATTCTGTGCCCCAAGCAACATTTGAAACCCAAGTACCTGCATAAAATCCAGATTCACTCGCATAATCAATGCCACCAGAGATTGCAGCATCACCGCCTGTCTGTTCAAGACCACGCCATAAATAGTTATTAGTAACAGCTACGTTTGCTGATAGGCCTTCGGTTGCTGAACTTTGAAAAGAAGTTACCGCTAATAATGCAGCAGAAATTGCTAAGCTTGCTAATGTTTTAGTCATCATAAGTCTCTTTATTGTATTGTTATAAAAGTTGTCTATAGATGAGTTTGCAATCTTGATGCCTGTAACAAGTGGTGGGTTAATATTTTTGAAAATAAAATATTAAGCCATTTAAATCAATACTTTAAATTGTTCAGTTTCTTCTTTATATATTTTGTGGAATGTCAGTAGGTAGATTCTATGTTCACTCATGGTGCGTGTTTTGAAAACTTGTGCAAAAAAAGTGCAATGACTTTGCAGGTGCAGCTTGCTTGGAACTCGCAATTTGAATTTGCATGGGTATAATAGCGGCATATTTTTTTGGGATGTTAAACCTATGTCACCATTTTTAATTGCTCCTTCTATCTTATCAGCTGACTTTGCACGTCTAGGTGATGATGTTGCCAATGTTTTAGCAGCAGGCGCCGATGTTGTTCACTTTGATGTGATGGATAATCACTTTGTGCCTAATTTAACTTTTGGGCCGATGATTTGTCAGTCGTTACGTGATTACGGCATTAAAGCGCCTATCGATGTTCATCTGATGGTGAAGCAAGTTGATACGCTCATCCCTGCTTTTGCCAAAGCAGGTGCAGACATTATCACCTTTCACCCTGAAGCCAGTGATCATATTGATAGAAGCTTACAGTTAATTAAAGATAACGGCTGTAAAGCAGGCTTAGTACTTAACCCTGCAACACCATTGCACTGTTTAGATTTTGTTATGGATAAACTAGACGTTATCTTATTAATGTCGGTAAACCCAGGCTTCGGTGGTCAATCTTTTATCCCAACAACATTAGACAAGCTGCGCTTGGTAAAAGATAAGATTAAACAAAGTGGCTACGACATTCGTCTACAAGTCGATGGTGGTGTTAAAGCTAACAACATTGCAGAAATAGCTGAAGCAGGGGCAGATATGTTCGTTGCAGGCTCAGCTATTTTCTCACAAGCCGATTACAAAGTTGCCATTGATGAAATGCGTACTGAGCTTGCTAAAGTATCATCACAAGCCTAAATAAAGATTTAGAAATTTAAGGGAAACAGAAATGACAAGTAAACCTATTGTATTAAGTGGCTGTCAGCCTTCAGGCGAGTTAACTATTGGTAATTATTTAGGCGCATTAAAACAATGGGTTGATATGCAATCAACACACGAATGTTATTACATGCTTGTTGATCAACATGCTATTACGGTTCGCCCTAAAGCTGAAGATCTTCGTAATGCCACTTTAGATGGCTTAGCTTTATATCTTGCTTGTGGTGTAGACCCAGAAAAAAGCACTATTTTTATTCAGTCACATGTTCCAGAGCATGCACAGTTGAGCTGGATATTGAGTTGTTATACGCAAATGGGCGAGCTAAACCGTATGACACAATATAAAGATAAGTCACAAAAGTCTGAAGCTAACATGAACTCGGGTTTATTTACTTATCCTGTGTTGATGGCGGCAGATATTTTACTTTATGGCGCTAACCGAGTACCTGTTGGTGATGATCAAAAGCAACACCTTGAGCTTGCTCGGGATATCGCCACACGCTTTAATAACCTTCATGGTGATATTTTTAAAGTACCTGAGCCATATATTCCTGAGCATGGCGCACGTGTTATGAGCTTGCTTGAACCTACGAAGAAAATGTCTAAGTCTGATACCAACCCAGGTAACTTTATTGGTTTGTTAGAAGAGCCGAAAAAAATTGCCAAGAAAATTAAACGTGCAGTAACCGACTCTGATGAGCAAGCGAATATCTATTACAACATTGAAGAAAAGCCAGGTGTTTCTAATCTGCTTTCATTGTTATCTTGTGCTACTGGAAAAAGCGTTGCTGATCTAGTGCCTGACTATGAAGATAAAATGTATGGGCATTTAAAAGGCGATGTAGCCAATGCCGTGGTTGAATTACTCGAGCCTATTCAAGCTAAATTCCATGAATATCGCCAAGACCAAGCGTTCTTAGATGAAGTGATGCGTAAGGGTGCAGAGAAAGCCTCTGCGCGTGCTCGCAAGGTATTAAGCTCAGTGTATGATGCAGTTGGCTTTATCCCACGTCCGTAATTAATAGCTGCGTGATTGAACGCACGCTGAAGAAAAGGCTTATTTTCACATGAAAATAAGCCTTTTTTATTGCTTGAAGTTACCGTCAGTCTGCTTGTGCAGCTTTACTTGCCTTGTCAAACAACTTATTACTTTGCTCGACAAATTCATCAACATTACTACTTGGCGCTAATAAAAATGGTGGAGCCATTATGGTCGAGTTATAGCTTGGATGTGGATTGAATTCAGGTTTCTTACTGTACTGCAGTAAATAGCTGCCGCCAAATAACAGTGAAGTAATCGCAAAAGCGATGAAAAGCCTTCGCTTAGCAGGCATGTGAAAGCCAATGTAACTATTTAGCCAGAATAAACTGAATGCTAAAGCAATGGGTAATAAAGTAATGACAATGCCTAGCATAGAGTTACTGGCAGAATTAAAGCTAATCACTTTTTCTAGCAAATCACTTAGCCACATTAGAATAAAGAAAGAAAAGCTGATACCCAGTTGCGCTAATATTCTTGGATCATGCTTGGTGAGGTGGGAAACCAACGCGACGCCAGCAGGCCATAAAGCAAATAATAAACTCATGCTAAAGGCACTAACAAAAATCTGACTAATATTAATTGCTGTCTGCTGATTTAAGTAAGAAATATTCGCGGCAATTAGCATGAATAAGGCAATACTAATAAAAACAGCAATTGGATTACGGACTATATCGATAAGAGATTCAAACGGGCTAAAAGCCACAGTCTCAGCTACTTTATGGTCACTAAATAATATTCTGAGCTGACTCTTACCTAAAACAATAACATCGCCATCATTAACCGTACGCTGTTCGCTAAGACTCTGTTTGGTATTCTCACTTTCTAAAGTGGTGCCATTGACAGAGTTATTATCTGCAAGCTGCCATGCTCCTTGCACGTAATTTAACGATAAATGTTGGGGGCAAATATGTGGGTCAGTTAAAATGATATCATTGTTGTAATCACGGCCAATTGATACGTTATTTTGCTTTAACCTATGACGGTGCAGCAGCTTGTGATTGCGGGTAACTTCTTCAATAATAATTTCATTATGATCCGTAAAGCGAGTTGAAGGCACTTGCTCTGCCGATAGTTCAAACGCTTCTGGCTCTGGTATTTTGTTCGTTACTTCCATGACACAGCCTCAATAAATTTACCGGTAAAAGTCATCGCATTTTCTTGGCTAACCCCAGCTAACGTAAAGTGACTCACCAACGCTTGTTGATCTTTGTCGATGCTAGCACCTAAATATAAAACATCAAATAACTGTGGGAAGTCTTTATAGGCGCGAGTACAAAAGACACTTTTATTATTAATTTCTTGGCTGGTATTTGCGGTACTCTCTGGCATCACTAAATCATGGTGACATTGGTACTCACTGACATCATCCTTACCGGCTCTATTGCCAGCTCCTGCACGTGATATCTGTTGTTGGTATAAGTGATAAAATTTATTATCACTTAAGTCTTTGGCTTGCATATAACGAAACTCTATTTCCACGCTGCCAGTAAAAAAATGTGATGAGATATAGGTATTCTCATCTAAAGAGCAACTGGCAACAGCTGCTAAAATTAAAGCATCAGTTTTATCGGCATTTGAGTCACCCCAACAACGAATAAAAGGCACATCAATCAGTGGAAACATGGCATTACCCGCAAGTTCTTTACTTTGCCAAGTACTATTTATTAATGCGCTCATTAGCTTTTCTTGATTGGCTAAAAGCTGTGCTGCCATCTGCTGCTTAATATCAGCAGGTGGCGATGCTAAATAACTATCGAATAAATTAACTAATTTTTCGTGAGGCACTAAAAAGCCAATTTGATTACCTGAAGTGGCGACATTAATACCAACAACTTGTTCTAATTTATTAACGACAGGTCCGCCACTCATGCCCGAGTTTATTGAACCGGTGAAATGAATACGTTCGTTAAATGATTCTTTTTTTAAACCATTGTAGGTACCAGGCACTACAATCATGCCTAAGTCGTGTGGATTACCTAGGGCAAAAAGTTGCTCACCTTTACTGGGTTTTTTATCAGATAATGAAAAGAACGGCATATCCTTGCTAACTTGTCGCTTTACCAGCGCTAAATCATTAATTACATCAACACTCACTAAGCTTACTTGAGCGGTATTACCTAAGTGATCTAGGTATTCGATGCGATATTTTTCAGGGTGACGAGCGTAACTTGAAATAACATGGTAGTTGGTAGCAATAATACCGTCTGCACTAATTTGAAAAGCAGAACCGATCGAGGATTTCTCACCACTGGCTTTATCGATTAATTTGATTTGATATAGCGAGGGAGTTAACTGAGCGAATATTTCTTCAGCAGACTCTTTTGCAAAAATCGCCGAACTTAATAGCATAAAAAATATAGCAAAAAGGGATTTCATTCATATTCCTGTTGATAACCAATCTATCCATTGTGACACTAAAATAACATTTGTCACCTTATCAATGAGATAAATAAGCAAGCTTGATTTGGATCCTTGTCTATAAATGCTAAGCCGCGTATTATTTTTCTATAAATATTTATTCTACTTATACAATTTCTCAATAGAGGTCTTCGTGAAAAAATTTATCATCACCCTGAGTGCTATAGCACTTACTGGCTTTACTCATATAGCCAGTGCAAATACAGAATTATGTCGCGTTGAGAATAATGATTGTACCTTCGTGTTGCTCAGTGAAAAAACGAGTCAAACGATGACTGAAAAAATAACCGAGGGAGAAAAGTCTTCAAGTGACGATAAAGTTACTCAAGCTTCATCGACAGTAGAAAAAAGTGAAACCTTATTACTGATCAACCAGCAAAGAGCGAAACAAGCTTTTTCACCGTTCTCTACCTTTAAAGTGCCAAACAGTCTAATTGGCTTAGATACTCAATTAATAAAAGATGCTAAGCAAACATTAACCTATGATAAAGAAAAATTTAAAGTACAAAAATGGTGGCCGTCTGTTTGGCGTTTACCAGAGTATAACCTTAGCTCAGCGTTTAAATTTTCCATGGTGGCAATCTATAGACAACTGGCAATGGATATTGGTCAAGAACGGATGCAATCTTATGTCACTAAGTTTGCTTATGGTAATCAAGATATCTCATCAGGTTTAGATGATTTTTGGTTAAATGGCAGTTTACAAATTTCAGCGCTTGAACAAGTCTATTTTTTACAGAAAATGGCTCAAGGAAAATTAGCCGTTAGTCCAGAGAGCGTAAATGTCTTAAAAGAAGTTATGTTAGTCGAAAGTACTGATACCTATAAAATATATGCAAAAACAGGTGCCGGTCGTGCTTATAGCAATGATAAATCGAGCAAAGCGATGTTAGGTTGGTATGTTGGTTTTGTTGAAAATACACAGGGTACTCATTACTTTGCTTTTAACTTTACTCGAGAATCATATGCGAAAATGAAAGGGGCTCGTGTACAAATTGCGATGAACCACTTAAAAGCAGCAGGGGTGATTTAGCTATTTACTCCCTGATAAATCTCGTTAATTTGACCTAGCGCAAATAAGCGAGATTTACGGTGCGACACTTTGTCGCACATTGTCCATTTCCCTTTGTTTTCAAATGTAATCACTTACAAAATAGCGACATACTAATTCAATAACTGAATTTTTTTTTACTCTTTTGTAAGTGATTAACACATGAATTTTACCCTTAAACCTCTTGCTATCGCTGTTAACCTAGTTGTCTTGGGTAGTAGTGTTTTAGCGCTTCCTGCTTTGGCCAATAATGCTCAAGGTACTCATAAAGATATCGAAGTGATTACCATTTCAAATCAACGTCATAATTCGCTTGAAGATAACCAAAGTTACGCTCAAGGTAAAACGTCTGAGGCAGACTTAGCTAACTGGTTAGCTTCTGTGCCCGGTGCAAATATTAACAGTAATGGTCCAATTACAGGTATCGCTCAGTATCGTGGTTTATTTGGTGATCGAGTTGCTACCACCCTTGATGGTCACCCAATTATTGGTGCGGGTCCTAATGCTATGGATACGCCATTAAGTTACTCAACCCCACTGATTGTTGACTCAATGACGGTTTATCGTGGTATTGCTCCGGTTTCTGCGGGCATGAGCACCATAGGTGGGGCTATCGACATTAAAATGCGCAAGGCTGAAGTAGCGGGTTCTGAATTGGCACAGATTACCGGTGACGTACAAGCAGGTTACCGTAGTAACAATAATGCCACTACACTGTCTGGTGTTACTAACCTTGCTAAAGGTGATGTTGCTTTACTGCTTTATGGTAATACTCAAGCGGGTGATAGTATGGAAAGTGGTGATGGCACTGTTATCGCACCAACAGACTTTGATAAAACCCAAGCGGGCTTTGACATCAGACATTCAGTTGACAGTAATACCGTAGGTTTAAGTTATCACTACACTAAAACGACTGATTCTGGCACACCTGCACTGCCAATGGACATTGAATATATTGAAAGTCAGCGTATTAATCTTGATGGCGACTTTGAACTCGGTGATTGGCAAGGTGAATGGTCATTAGGTTACCTTGATGCTGACCATGGCATGACTAACTTCTTAATGCGCGCACACGACCCGATGAAAAAACGTCGTAATACAGCATTAGCTGACACGACAGACTTTAAGTTTGTATTAAATCGTGAATTAAGTTTTGGTGACCTTTCTTTGGGTGAGATAGCATTTGGCATTGATGGTTATTTAGCAACCCATGACTCTGTTATCACCAACCCAAGCAATGCTGAATTTGAAGTGATTAACTTTAATAACGTAAAAGATGATCGCTTTGCTTTTTTTACCGAGTGGCAAAATCAATTTGGTGCTACCACAGTGCAATTCGGCGTAAGAGTCAAGCATGCTAAAGCCAACGCTGACGAAGTCTACGGCAATATGGCGATGAATATGAACATGGATTCAGGCATGGGCGATATGAACATGGATTCAGGCATGGACGATATGAACATGGATTCAGGCATGGGCGATATGAACATGGACTCAGGCATGGGCGATATGAACATGGACTCAGGCATGAGTGATATGCCAATGCCTAGCATGGGGGACTTGTTAAGTGACCTTGAAGATGATTTTAACAATGCAAACCGTGAAGTATCAGACACCAATGTTGATTTGGCGCTGAGTACGCAAACGCAATTAACTGACAAATTATCTTTATATGTTGGTGTTGGCATTAAAAGCCGAGCACCGTCATATCAAGAGCGTTATTTATGGACACCAATGGAAGCAACTGGTGGTTTAGCCGATGGTCACACATATATTGGTGATATTAACCTAGAATCAGAAACGGCTTATCAATCTGACCTAGGGCTAACTTGGCAAAATAGTGACTTCATGATCGCGCCTCATGTTTTTTATCAAAGTATTGATAATTATATTCAAGGTACGCCAATGGAAATGGAAGATGCATCAGCCAAAATGATGGCATCTATGATGGCGAAAGACGAAAACCCACTGAAATTCAGTAATGTTGATGCCAAATTATATGGTGCTGATGTTAATTGGTATTACAACATCAGTGATAACTTACAACTGTCAGGTATCGCGAGTTATGTAAAAGGAGAGCGTCGTGATATCGAGGATAACCTTTATCGTATCGCTCCGTTAAATGGTCAGTTAAGTGTCAGCTATCATGATGAAAATGTGATCGCTAATGTAACCTTAGTCGCTGTTGATGCGCAGGATGACGTATCTGCAACCAATACAGAGCAAACTACTTCAGGGTACGGCTTGGTAAACCTTGATATTGAGTACTTTGTTACTAATGATTTTACCGTACGTGGTGGTGTTGATAATTTACTTGATAGGGAATACCAAAACCATCTAGGTGGCTATAACCGCGTGAAAGAAGTTGAAACGCCAGTAATGACGCGTTTACCGAGTGAAGGTGTAAGTGCTTGGATTGAAGCTACTTACTCATTTTAATAACAGTCTTAATCTAGGCTAAAGCGGTGTATTAAAATTACTGAAGTTTAACCTCTCCACTGGTGCTTCGTCAGCGATGTATTTCCTACTCAGAATCATCAATGGCGAAGCACTATTTTTACCTCCTTAATAGCGAAAGATAGATACGAGTAAACACCTGCTTTTACGTTATCGACAATTGCCTTGGTATCTCGCCTAGTTTTTTCAGCACACTAGTATTTGATTTATTAAGTAATTACGATAAATTTACCCCTACAGCTTTTAACCTACCTTTAGTCGCAGGAACCTATTATGGCTAGTTTGTCTAATCAACAAGCAGAGCAATACCTGTCTCTTATACACATCTCCGAGCCCACGAGACCGTACTA
>CAJXPG010000053.1 GCA_913057925.1 uncultured Colwellia sp.
CGAGATCTAGTACGGTCTCGTGGGCTCGGAGATGTGTATAAGAGACAGATTCTAGCTTACACATATTAATACCTTTCTCTTTAAGTACTAATAAACATTCTACTAGTGCACCAGCTTTTTGGCCTGTCGCTAAAATAATTGCTGTTTTAGCAGGGATTTGTTCAGCCACTTCAACTGATTTACGGGCAACAAGGATAAAGCGTGAGTGATTTTCATCTTGGTTGGCAATAGATTGCTCTAACGCATGCAATTTATATAGCTGGCCACCTTCTTCACTACCAATTACCGCAATTTTTTCATCTTTTAGCTCTGCAGCTTTTGCCATAGCATCTGCTGTGCTATCACAGTATTCAATGCGAATATCTGATTGTTTATCAAGGAAGTTACTACATTGGGCAAAAGGTTGTCCGTGGGCGTAAATAGTTTTAATTTTATCTAACGAGGTGTTTACTGCTGTTAACAGGCAGTGCTCGATAGGCTGAGTAATTTCACCAACAATCGACAGGTTAGTATGTTGAAGTAAATCATAAACCTCATTAATACTGCCTGAGCTAGTATTTTCTATCGGCAGCATGCCGTAATCGACTTGCCCTGATTCAACTTGCTGTAATATTTCTTGAAAACTTTGGCAACCAGACTCAATAATTTGTTCAGCTCGACGAGAAAAGTACCTGTGGCTTGCAAGGTAACTATATGAGCCTTTGTCCCCTAAGAAAGCAACACTGACTTTAGGCTCTTGAATATCAGGGTTTGCCAAACTCTGTAAATAAGATTGTTGGTTCAATACTGAATCTTCAATGATTGTTTGAAATACACTCGTGACATAATGAGCATCTAAGCCAAGGCTTTTACCATGTTTGATTAAACGAATTAGCAACTCTTGTTCACGTTGTTGATCTCTAATAGGACGAACTTGTTGAACTTTACTTTTTGCCACGTTCATCGTTAATGCTCGGCGTTTAGCAAACAAAGCTAATAAATCCTGATCTAACGTTGTGATCTGCTGGCGTATTTCATTTAAATCTAACTTTTCTGTCACTTGTTTACCTTTCTATTGTTATGAAGCGAGAACCTTGGAGTAGTTACTCTAGCTAGCGAAGCTAAATAGTGTCAACTCTTTCTTTAGACGTTTTTTGTTATAGGGTACTAAATTAGGCATGGACAGGTGAATAAATTAAGCAAACAGAGTCGGAAGAGCACTTTGTTTGCTTATTTTAATAACACTATTGGATATTGAATGATTTAAAATTCTTTAAGGCAATTCATCGTACTTAAGCGCTAAATAGTCTAGTAACTTAGCAGTGTTAACTTATAGTGCGTTTTACCAGGTAAAAATGGTGATGCTATACCTTGCTCCCAATCACTGTGTCCTTTGCCGTAATATGGGCTCCAAGGATGACCTGATTGGCTAGTTGGCATATGAAAGATACCATCTTCTTCATGTCCTGGTGATACAACCATACGCTCAGAAGCGCCAAAGGCTTTCCCTTGCACTCTAGGCATGTAGCTATCGCCGGCTAGCGCTTTTTGAGGCATATCAAGCCACGCCCCTATAAATGGAACGGCATTACTCAATGGGTGTTTAATCTCTGAACTATTTTGTTGTCCCCAGGTGGCTGAGCTTAATGATTGATTTTGTGTCATGTCAGCTAACGTGTCGCGAAGCGCTTTAACGAAGATTTGTTGCCAACTATCTTCTCCAAGCATTAAATAGTTATCGGGTTGTTGGTTTACTAATGCCCATAAAGGCACTTCCACTTGATGACGAATGCTTCTGAAATTAAATGAGCTATCTGCGTTTGTTAAACTCAGCGTTAACTCTGAGAAAACTTTATCCCTAACATTAATCCTGAAGTTACGAACAAAGCGATAACTAACTGAGTCAATGCTCGCGCTTAGTTCTTTGTCGTTTTCCAGCAAGTTTTTTATTTCAGCAAAATATTTATCTTTTGTTAGCTTTGGTTCAGAAAGTACCTTTTCTAAAATAAATTGCTGCCATCGCTTTAAAAATACTGCTTCATCATCAAGGCCAATACTTAGCAAAGATTGCTCGTTAAATTCTTCTAGGTTATACAGCTTATCTCGTATTTGTTGTGAGCGGGCACCCAAAGCGTACCCTCCATTACCCAGTTTATTTAGCATTTCACCGCCAACAACGCGAGAATTCGCGGTCCATAATTTATCATCATGAGGATTGATGACTTTAGGGTATTGCGAAGGAGATAAATAACCAGTCCAAGTGTTCTCTCCAGAGGACCAACGTTGTGGCGTTTCACCAACGTTACCTTGCTTGCTCGGGATAGGGCCCATAATTGTCCAAGCAATATTACCCGTACTATCAGCAACTAACATATTTTGAGAAGGAATACCTGAGCGAGCAGCAATATCAATAGCTTGATTGACACTATTTGCTGACTCTAACTTAATAGCATTGAGGTTGATAGCTTCCTTGTCGTGAGCAACCCAGCGATAAGCAAGTTGTCTTCCTTGATGATCTTCGCCAATAACAGGGCCCCAAATAGTTTCTTTGGTGCTGACTTCTTCTGCTTTTTGCCCCTTTACGGCGATAATCTGCTTTTGGGTAATGAAATTCTTATATCCATCAGGAGTAAGGTATTGGCTGCCATCGTCAGTGGTTTCTAATATCACCACATCACTGTAATCGCCATAGCTATTGGTAAAGCCCCATGCAACAGACCCGTTACTACCAATAACCATATTCGGAGTCCCAGGAAGCGTCGCACCCGTTATTTTCACCGTTGCGTCTTTGTTAGTGTTTGGATATTCAAAAGAAGCTCTAAACCAGGTGTTAGGTACTCGAATACCCAAATGCATATCGTTAGCGATTATTGCACTACCTGTAGCACTTAAAGCACCAGACACGGCCCAACTATTTGAGCCTGGAAAGTGATCGCCTTGATAGCGAGTCGAGTTGCTATCTACCAGTTCGATTCCTTCATTATCATCTTTATTATTATCGATATCATGTAAGGCGGATGCAGATGGCCAAGGTGATTTAGGCATAGGAGATGGCGAGTACTGGCTATTGTCAATTGCAGCATCCCAGATGCTTCCCTTAGGATCTAAAAAGGCATAAACGTCACTAGAAAGGACTGCCTTCATTAAGCCTAAGGTACGCTCACGTTTACCATCATGATATTGAAGGTCTATATACATACTAAAAATAGTCAGTAAAGAGTCTTCTTCACTCCACTGAACAGGCTCTTGTTGTAATAGCAAATATTCAAAAGGAGAGGAGTTTAAGAACTTCAGACCTTGATTGACACCTCGAGTGTAGGATTTAAGTAAATCGACCTGTTCTTTAGGTAGCTGAGCGACAATTGTTCGTGCTCTGTCACGAAAGCGGTGTCGGCGAATCGACTTATCATAATCTAACGCCAAAGGACCAAATAAACTGGCTAGCTCACCAGCAGAGTTTCGTCGAAGCAGATCCATTTGAAAGAATCTTTCCTGCGCGTGAACGAAGCCAAGGGCTACCGCAATATCTGCTCTGCTTTGTGCTTTTATGGTGGCTATACCTTGCTCATCACGCTCTATAATGGCGGATTCTTTTAAGCCAAAAACTGTTTTTTTGCCATCTAGAATAGGGAGGGCACTATCGACTTTGCTGTATAACCAAGTTAATCCGGTAGCTGTCACTAACAAACTAATCAGTGTAAAGCCAACTAACAGTCTTTTCATTTTTTGCATAGGTTCAGAGGTTTATCAATAAAAGATAAAATAGAGTACCGCAAAATTTAGTTTGTGAGTATTTTTTGTTGATATTTTTCTAAGAAAACAAATGTTAATGAGGAAGAGTGGTTTACGATTTGTCGGTTTTTAGTTTATTAAGTCACTGACCATGAGAAATAGTTAAAATGTAAACGCGGTTATCTCATGGTTTAACGCTAGGTTTTACCTGATTCGTTACTCTAGGCTCTGCTGAATCGGTAAAGGTTAACTAAAACTAAGTGTACTGCTGCATTTCTTTTTCAACTCATCACCTTGAGGAATTGACGTTGCAGGTTTGCTGATACTTTTAGTATCAGGGCTAGAGAAATATGAAATTAGTTGGTGTAGCTTGTCATTAAAAACCATAGCGCTAGTAAAAAAATCATGAGATTGACTGGCTACCTCTATCGCTAATGGCGAGTCTTCTTCACTTAAGCTGGTAGACTGAGTAAAAATCAAACTAGTCGACAAACTGCTCGGCATGTTAATAATATTATAGTCGTTGATTTTAGCGGCAAGATGATCGCTAACTTTTAAGTGCTGAACTTTAATAAGCGGCTCGGCTAGTGCAGGAGAAATAGTTAGTAATGTTACAAAAGTAACGATAAAACTTATGGTTAATAACTTTAATGATTTCATTGCTTATATCCTTTTAGCTAGCTATAGGGTTAAGTTGTGTCTTCCTGATATAACTGCTTAGTAGTTTTGCTACTGCCAAATTAATTCAACTTAATTGTTACAATTGTTACTCTAATGTTTGTTTGAAAATTATGCTAGCGACTTGAGACAAGTTGCTTCTTTCGCGCGTTAAACTACCAATGCTGGAATTGCTTTATCGTTAGCTTGTTCAAAGTGGCTGGTTGTTTAAAAAACACTCAAAGCATAAGAGCGCCTTTTTATAGAAAATATTTCAAAGTATTTAAATGAGTAACAATTCACCTATTTTTATTCGATATAAAAAAGCAGTCACTGAAAACTCAAAGTGACTGCTAATTATTCACACTTATTAGCGTAAATTACTGCTGTTCTAGCTTTTTTTCGATACGGTATTGATGTAACAACGGCTCAGTATATCCGTTTGGTTGCTCAGCACCTGAAAATACCAATGCGCTAGCTGCTTTAAAGGCAATGCTGTTATCGAAGTCACTACTCATCGCTTGATATGTTGGATCATTAGCATTTTGTTTATCTACAATCGCCGCCATTTTTTCTAAGCTTGCCTGTACTTGAGCAGGGCTACAAATATTATGCGTTAGCCAGTTTGCAATGTGTTGACTTGAAATTCGTAATGTCGCTCTATCTTCCATTAAGCCGACATCGTTTATATCAGGTACTTTAGAACAACCTACGCCTTGATCAATCCAACGAACAACATAGCCTAAAATACCTTGGCAATTATTATCTAGCTCCTCAGTAATTTCAGCGTCGCTCCAGTTGGTATTTTCAGCCAATGGGATAGTTAATATGTCATCAATATTTGCCACTTTGCGTTGAATTAATTGCTGCTGTAGGTCAAAAACATTTACTCTATGATAATGAAGCGCATGAAGTGTCGCTGCTGTAGGTGAAGGTACCCAAGCGGTATTTGCGCCTGCTTCCACATGGTTGATTTTGGTTGCTAGCATATTAGACATTTGATCAGGGATAGGCCACATACCTTTACCTATTTGCGCTTTTTGGCTAAAACCACAAGCTAGGCCAACATCAACATTATTAT
Source organism: uncultured Colwellia sp. (assembly GCA_913057925.1). Lineage (GTDB taxonomy): Bacteria > Pseudomonadota > Gammaproteobacteria > Enterobacterales > Alteromonadaceae > Colwellia. The sequence continues at coordinate 5,450 of CAJXPG010000053.1, forward strand.
CCTCGTAGGCACCAATCCAAGGAGTTAACTTAATGTCGGCTTTTCTGGCCATAGGTCCCGCCATCATTGACGTATGAATCTCATCGCCTGTTCTATCTAAAAAGCCTGTATTAATAAATACCACACGATCTTTAGCCGCATAAATACAGTTTTTTAAGTTCACACTTGTACGTCTTTCTTCGTCCATAATGCCCATTTTTACCGTATTAACAGGTAATGACAGCGCGCTCTCTACACGTGAGAATAATTTATCCGCAAAAGCAACTTCTTCTGGGCCATGCATTTTCGGCTTAACAATGTAAATAGAACCTTCACTACTATTGCAAAAATCACTATTTCCTTTTAAATCATGTAAAGCAACTAGGGAGGTAATCATAGCGTCCATTATGCCTTCAGGCACTTCATTGCCGTTGCTATCAATAATGGCATTGTTCGTCATTAAATGACCAACGTTTCGAACAAACATCAAACTGCGACCCTTTAGGGTAATATTGTCACCAGAGATAGTTTGAACAGACAAATCTTTGTTCATGGTACGAGTAATCGTTTGACCGTTTTTTGTTAATGTTGCTGATAATTGGCCAGTCATAAGACCTAACCAGTTACGATAAGCCAACACTTTATCTTCACCATCAACAGCAGCGACAGAATCTTCACAATCCATTATTGTCGTTAAAGCTGATTCAAGCATAATATCGCTTAAGCCCGCAGAATCATCTTTCCCTGTAGCGCTTTCACTATCAAAAACTAAGCTGAGGTGTAAATCGTGATGAGAAAACATTAAAGATTGCGGTGTGGTGATACTGCCGGTAAAGCCAATAAAAGCTTCAGGAGTTACTAATGGACTTTGCTGACCATTGTCTAAACTCACCATGAGTTGTTGCTCAGTAATATGATAGCTAATAGCTTGGCTGTGACTACCCGTTGCAAGCGGGATTACTTGATCTAAATAATCTTTAGCGAATGCGACGACTTTCTTACCTCTAACAGGGTTATATGTTTTGGTAATGTCTGCGCCATCATCACTACTGATGGCATCCGTACCGTATAGCGCATCATAAAGGCTGCCCCAACGAGCATTAACAGCATTTAACGCAAACCGAGCATTCATTATTGGCACAACTAGCTGTGGGCCCGCCATTTTAGCTAATTCATTATCAACATCAGTGGTACCAATGTGGAAGTCATTGACTGGAGGAACTAAATAGTCAATTTCTGTTAAAAAGGCTTTGTAGTCTGAAAAGTTTAATGGCGTATTTTGTTGATGGTATTGATCTATTTGAGCCTGTAAATCATCGCGTTTTACTAATAGTTGCTTATTTTCAGGGCTAAGATCTTTGATTATTGCAGCAAATTGTTGCCAAAAGTGCTTGGATGTTATTGAAGTACCAGTTAACGCTTCATTCTCTATGAAATCATAAAGACACTCGCTTACTGTTAAGTTTTCAATTGATACTGTCGCCGCCATGGTTAAGTCACCTTATGTATGCAAAACGTTATCTCACGTTTAGGGAGAATGTTAAGTGGAAAGTTTCTATTTTTACCGTCATCTAACAGAAGAACTTTTATATTTAGACGCTAAAATAAATCGTAGTGATAATCCTATGGTTTATTATCACTAGTGGCAATAGTGATTTTTACTATTGAAATGCCATTCTACTTCAACGTTAGAAGTAAATTACTTTAAATGGGTTTTAGTTCAATGATTTTAAAGGGTTTTGTTTTGTTTTGAGATGTTGAGGGGATTGGTTATTCACAGTATTGTGTTTTGTTATACTTGCCATCAATATAATGAATAGAGCTTAATTAACTAAAAAGAGTTTGTAATAAAGGGATTAACCAAGGGCTAATAAGTGCTGTCAGTAATGCCGATAAAATTAAAGCAACAGAGCTATATGCACCATGCTCGGCACTAACTCTTACCATGATAGCAGTACCAATAACATGACTGGCGCTACCTATGGCAAGCCCCTGAGCTTTTGGAGATTTGACGCCAATAACCTTCAACCAAGCAGGACCTAATAAACCGCCAAATAAACCTGCAACCATAATGGCAAATGCTGTGATTGAACTATCTCCTGAGAGCTGATCTGTTAGGGTTATCCCTATCGGTGTTGTTACCGACTTAAGTGAAAGAGCAACAGCTATTTCCGGGGCTTTAATCAGTATCATAGCCATTATCAGGCTAACAGCAATGACGATAATAATGCCAAAGCTTAAAATAGCTGTAATTTCACGCCAATGAAAACGTATTTGTCTAAGTTGTTGATATAAAGGGAAACCCAGGGCGACGATTGCAGGCTCTAGTAGGTAATTTAAAAGTTGTGTGGCACGGGTGTATTCTTGATAATTCATCTCAACAAACAGTAAAACAGGCACTAAAATGCTGATGGTCACTAACATGGGGTTTAACCAAATAGATTGCCACCGTTGTTGCAAAGCGGCTGCTACTTGGTAAGTAATTACGGTAATTAAGGTAATTACGATACTTGCCATCACTAATGAGTCAGCGATAAAGTCACTAATCATGGCTTTCTACCTGTGAAGTATCTTTATGGCTATGGCTATGGCTATGGCTAGGCGTGATAAGAAAACGCTCACTTAAATAGCCAATAACGGTAAGTAAAATAAAGGTAGAGATGAAGATAATACTGATTAGCGCTATACCGTGCTGTTGCATTAACTGAAAATGATTGATTATGCCAACACCAGCAGGGACAAAACAGACACCCATATGCCTAACTAGCCACTGATTTGTAGCAGAGACTCTTTCAGCACTGACCCAGTTTATTTGCAAGAAAATCGCATAGAAAACCATGCCATATAAACTTGCTGGTAAACCCGCTAACGCATGGTTAGCAAGCTTACCTAATAACAAGCTTATGCTGATAGCAAATAAGGTATAGAGTAGATTAGCCATAGCGCCTTAAGTATTCTCTTGACACTTTTGCGCGGCAGCAATCACTAGCTGTCTGAACCAAATATGGCTTGCATCATGGTGTAATAAAGGGCTCCAAATCATTTTTAGTTCAATATCTGGTATATCAAAGGGTGGTTTAATAATAGTAAAATTGCTATCACTTTGGTGTAATTGCGCTGCTTTTGTTGGCAAAGTTGCCACTAAATTATCTTCATAGGCAAGTTGCATGGCAACATGGTAGTTTCGTGTAAAAACTTTAATGTCACGCTTTTTACCTAATCGAGCCAACGCCTCATCGACCCAACCAAGTTTTTGTACATCTTTAGGATCCATACCAACCCCAACACCAAAACCTGTTTTCGATACCCAAACATGTTTTGCGCCAAGGTAAGCATTTAAATTAAATTTACTCACTAAAGGACTATCAGCACTTAATAAACAGGAGAAAGAGTCGCGCCAAATCGCTTTTTGATGGAATGATTGTGGCAGCTCATCAAAGCGGTTTATTGCCATATCAATTTTACCGGCCTCAACATCGTGAAAGGTAACATCACTAGGAGTCATTATATCTAGGGTAATATTTGGTGCCACTTCATTTAATGATTTTAACAAAGTTGGTATTAGTGTTGAAGCCGCATAGTCACTGGCCATAATTCTAAAAACCCGTTGACTATTTAACTCGTTAAACTCTTCTTCACCTTGCAGTGCTTCTTCTAATTCTAATAAGATTTTTCTTATGCTAGGGGCGAGTGCGCGAGCACGTTCTGTTGGCACCATACCATCAGAGGTTCTCACTAAAATGGGGTCGCTAAATAATGTTCTTAAGCGCTTCAAGCCATTACTCATTGCAGGTTGTGTAATGTTAAGCTGGCTTGCTGCACGGGTAACATTTTTCTCTCGCAATAATACGTCTAAATAAATAAGTAAATTCAAATCAATTTTAGAAATATTCATATCGTTGATGGCTCTCTTAATAAATATAAGTTTGGTAGATATAAGCTAAATAAAGCGCTATTTCAATAAATTTCTACTTCTTTGTTAAGAAAACTCGCTCAATTTATCGATGAAAACCATTTTGATATTCACTCTGTGAATGATGGTAATAGTAATTATATATTTTAAAAATGTTGTTGGCTTGGGGTATTGTTTTTGTTGTCCGGTATGAAAGCTTACTTTTAATTATTCAGTTCTAGGTTGTTAGCCATAAATAATTAATAACGGTAATCAACCAATCTTTATAACAACAGGTATTTACAACAAGACTTTTGGAGAATCATATGTCTAATTATCAAAGTGCAATTGAAGCGGTTAAAGCAATTAAAGAAAAAGCAGGCGACTCTTGGGCTGCTATTAATCCTGAGTCTGTTGCCCGTATGCGAGCACAGAATCAATTTAAAACCGGTTTAGAGATTGCTCAGTATACTGCAGATATTATGCAAGCTGATATGCTAGCTTTCGATGCTGATAAGACAAAATACACTCAATCGCTAGGTTGCTGGCATGGCTTTGTTGGCCAACAAAAGTTAATTTCTATTAAAAAGCACTTTGGTTCAACCAAACGTAGATACTTATACCTTTCAGGTTGGATGGTTGCAGCGCTTCGCTCTGAGTTTGGTCCATTACCGGATCAGTCAATGCATGAAAAAACGAGTGTAGCTTCACTTGTTGCTGAGTTATATACCTTCCTTCGCCAAGCTGATGCGCGTGAACTAGGTGGACTTTTCCGTGAATTAGATAAAGCCAATGAAGCGGGCGATACTGCAACAGCGGCTAGCATTCAAGATCAAATTGATAACTATGAAACCCATGTTGTGCCAATTGTTGCTGATATCGATGCAGGTTTTGGTAATGCTGAAGCAACTTACCTAATGGCTAAACAAATGATCGAAGCAGGTGCTTGTGCACTGCAAATCGAAAACCAAGTGGCTGATGAAAAGCAATGTGGTCACCAAGATGGTAAAGTTACCGTACCTCATGCAGATTTCCACGCAAAAATTAGAGCGTTACGTCATGCTTTCTTAGAGCTAGGCATTGATAACGGCATTATCGTTGCACGTACCGACTCTGAAGGTGCTGGTCTTACTAAAGAAATTGCGGTTGTTAAAGAGCCTGGTGATGCGGGTGATATCTACAACTCTTACCTAGATGTTGAAGAAATTGATGTTTCTCAAATGAATGAAGGTGATGTTTGTTTCAACCGCGATGGTAAATTAGTTCGTCCTAAACGCTTACCTTCTGGTTTATACCAATTCCGTCAAGGCACAGGCCATGAGCGATGTGTATTTGACTGTATCGGAGCACTTAATGCCGGCGCTGATTTACTTTGGATTGAAACGGCAGTACCAACCGTACATGAAATTGCTGGCATGATGGATGATGTACGTAAAGTTCACCCAAATGCGAAACTTGTTTATAACAACAGCCCATCATTTAACTGGACGCTAAACTTCCGTCAACAAGCATATGATGCCATGGTTGAAGAAGGGAAAGATGTATCAGCTTATATTCGCGCAGACTTAATGAGTGCAGATTATGATGATACAGAGTTATCTGAGATTGCTGATGAACGCACTCGAACATTCCAAGCCGATACTGCACGTGAAGCGAATGTATTCCATCACTTAATCACACTACCAACTTACCATACTACGGCATTATCAGTTGATAACTTAGCTAAAGAGTATTTTGGTGAAGCAGGTATGCTTGGTTATGTTAAAGGTGTACAACGTAAAGAAATTCGCCAAGGTATCGCCTGTGTTAAACATCAAAATATGTCAGGCTCTGACATGGGTGATGATCACAAAGAATACTTCGCCGGTGAGAATGCCCTTAAAGCAGGTGGTGCTAAAAACACCTCTAACCAATTTAGTTAATCTTGATTAGTTCCCAAGCTTACTAAGTAAAACCAGCTGCAAAGCTGGTTTTTTTATGATGTTTTTTCAAAACTTTGTCTGCTGATTAACTCTATATTCAAGACAATAAAAAAGGCTAACTCAAATAATGAATTAGCCTGTTTTGTTTGATTCGTCCTAAAGAAGGTTGAATCGAAGTTATATGTTTTGCTTAGAAGCTATAAACTAAGGTTACCGATGTTTCAGTATTGGTGTTCTCAAAACCTTCTTCTACTTCCGTATCATGCTCAACCAAGAAAGAAAATTTGAATTGTAATGACTCAATTAATTTCGTGGTTAATGATGTTTCCGCACGGTAGTAGCTGTTTTTCTCAGACTCAACAGCTTGTTTGGCAACAAAGTACTGTTTAAATTCAACAAAGTCATTAATTTGCTTGGTATAAAGTGCTTGTGCTTGAACAATTGCTGCCGTTTCGCTGTACTCTTCTATGGCTAAGGTTGTTGCGGTTGCAGGTTCAGCACGAATTACATCATATTTCACACCAGGACCAACATCGGCAAAAAATGAGCTAGACTCAGTTTCCCACCAGTGACGACCCCAACCAAATGATGCTGATGTTTGATATGAGAAACTGCTAAATTTATCTTGCTGATAAAAAAGGCTACCGTATAAGTAATTCTTACCACCTTCTTCTAGAGAGTAATTAGATTGGCCAGTAATATCCCATTTATTGTCAGTGCTTTCGAATACATCTTCACCGTTTTCATCTTCAGTTTCGATTTTTTTGGCTAAAGCATTAAACGCGAACATATTTAACCATTGGTCTTTTTCATGCTTTAAGTTAATGCCAGCTTTAATGTCGCCACTTTTAGTGTTACCTGTTTTAAAAAGAAAACCTAATTCAGCTGAAACAGTAAGTTCAGGCTTTTCTTCAGTTGCTTCTTCGGCAAGGGCGTATTGACCGCTAAACGGTAGTAAAATAAAAGCTGCTGCAGCTATTTTAGATTTCATGTTCATCCTTAAAAAAATGATTAATATTCGATTGCGCGCGATCCTAGCAAAATTTTAATCCATAACCAAGTTGTAAATTTGATGTTAACATTAAAAGCTTAAATTAGTTCTAATTTACTTACCAATCATCAACAATTAAGCGATTTTCACTACATTTCAATATAATACTTTATACAAGCTAGGTCGCTTTATACTTTTTAATCTAGTTAATGAGGGATAATTATTTTATCGCCAAGGGATAACCCTGAAATTACAGTAATAGAGCCATGTTCATTCGGTTTACCTAATCGAATGAATCGTCGTTGACTTCTGCCATCAACAAGTAGATTAACCACATCAAGTTGTCCCACTTTAACGATGGCTTTTTGTGGAATACGAAATACTGCTTGCTCTCCTGCTGGGATCACTAACCGTGCATACATTCCGGGCAATAAGCTTTCTTGATAAGGCAGGCTTATTTTGATTAAAAAGCTACGTGAGCCGGTATTTGCCGCTGGCACAATTTCTTCGACTTGACCCAGAAGCGCTTGTTTAATGGTAGGCAGTTCAACTTGTATGCTTTGTCCTTGGCTTAAGGTTAGCGCAAGCGCTTCGCGCACTTGTGCTTCAACTCGCAACGATAACGGGTTATATAATGATAATAACTTGCTACCTGCTTGAGCGGTATTGCCAGGCTCAGCGAATCTATCAACGACTTTACCGTCAATGGGCGCTTTGAGTGTCGCATAACTTAAGGTAGTTTTTGCTTGTGTTAAACTTTGCTTTGCAGCCGTTAATTCGGCAACAATACTTTGATAGTCAGCTTGGCTTTTATCTAAATCGAACTGCGAAACAATTTGCTTAGTAAAAAGCTCTTGGGCACGTTGAAGGTTTTGCTTAGCTTCCGTGTGCCTTGCTTGCATGGCTTTTACTTGTTCGCTTGCTTCAATCACTTTAGAAGCAAGATCATTTTGCTCTAGGGTAATTAACACATCTCCTTGGCTAACCGTATCTCCTGCGCGTACATGAATTTTACTTATCCTTGCCAGCAGTCTAGAGGAAATGATAGTTGCTTGTTTGGCGGTAATACTCGCAGCCACTCCTTCAAAAACAGCTTCATTTACCTGAGTTACTGTGAATGTTTTCTTAAATGTTTGCTGCGACTCATCATCAATAAAGTCGGGAGATACTTTGTCGTTAAATGAGCCAGCTAACCAAGCCACCATCACTAGTAATACAGTAATGGCGAGTAGTGGAATCAATACTTTCATGAACAGTGATTGTTTTGTGCTTGTAGATGAGTTCATTAATTAACCTCTATGCCTTACTGTTAGTGTTTGTTGTTGGTAAGCCATCACTCACTGAAAGCTCATCATTAAAATTACTGTTTTGGCTTTTATCAAAGACTAATGAATAGACAATAGGCACAACCAGTAAGGTAAAAATTGTTGAAGAAATAATGCCAAATATGATGGCAATGGCTAAGCCACTAAATACCGGATCTAGGGTAATAATTAAATTACCCAACAAGGTGGTACCAGCCGTTAATAAAACAGGACGCATTCTTACTGCACCGGCTTGAATTAAAGACTCTTTAATTGTCGCGCCTTTGCTTTGTGCTTGGCTAATAAATTCAATTAATATCAGTGAGTTTCGTACCACGATACCCGCTAAAGCAATCATGCCTATCATGGCGGTTGCAGTGAAAAGTATCGGCTCAGGGGCACTAGCTACTTGGCGCTCACCAAACTGATTTAATAACAAAAATCCCGGCATGATACCGATAACGGTTAATGGAATAGCAGACATGATAATTGCTGAAAGTGCTGCAGAGCCTGTTTGTAAGCGCAAGACCACAAATATTGCCAATAACGCAAAAGCAAAGGCGAGTCCCATGTCACGAAACACTCTAATGGTAATGCGCCATTCACCTTCACCACTCCAAGATACCTTGATATTTTCAGGGAGGTTCCAAGGATGAACGCCACCACTTGATAAGAAGCTACGGCTTTGCCAGCTTTCACTGCCTGTGAGTGTCTTGGCTGTTAATGTATTGGCATCAGTCGATACTAAGGAAGTACTTGAGTGATCTTCTGACGATTGCAAGTCACTACTAATGTCAGCAATAACCTCTGCAGGAGTTCTGCCAGAAATATCAGCTGTTACATAAACAACAGGTTTTAAATCTTTATGGAAAATGGCTTTATCAGGTGCTTGATCCATAAAATCACCAAGCTCACCCAAAGAAACTAAAGATTGCGGCGCCATATCTATGCCTTGTGGCGTGGTATTTTGCACTATACCGGCTTGTCCTTTGAGTGTTAAACGGTTGAGATCGCTCAATGACTGACGCTGTTCAATGGCTAACTTTATGTTTATTGCTAAAGGGGACGCTTCGTTATCGAGGTGCATGTATCCTGCAACTTCCCCTTGATTAGCTACACCAATTGCTTGATTGATACTGGTGGTAGAAATACCAGAAAGTGCCGCTTTAGTTTTATCGGTAATAAACCTAAGCTGTTTTTGCTCTCCTGTAACACTTGAGTCAATTTCGACGACGAAAGGCTCTAGCGCTAATCGTTGTTTAACAATACTTGCCGCTGCTTGCAATTCATCATATTGAGTAAATTCATCACCGTATAATTCAGCAACTAAAGTACTTAGTACGGGAGGTCCAGGAGGCACTTCTACCACACGGATATTGATACCAGTATTTTCTCCTAAACTATCAACAAAGTTGGCTAGGTGCTTTCTTAACCGTAATACAATAGCGTGCGATTGATGTTCTCGCTGGCTTTTATCTAATAATAACACCCGTAAATCAGCGAGGTAGGGAGCGTGACGCTGATAATATTGCCTAACCATGCCATTAAAATCAATGGGTGATGGCAAGCCAACATAACTGGCGACAGCAGTTATTTCAGGTAATTTTTGCACAGTTGCCGACACTTGTTTGGCAATGGCTGCTGTTTGCTCTAAGGTTGCTGTTTCTGGCATATCAATAATGATTTGCACTTCATTTTTATTATCAAAAGGTAACAGTTTAAGTGGTACCCAGCGCATTACCGGTAAAAGAGCGGCGAGGATGAACAAGATAAGCACAAGACCAAGCACGGCTTTGCCTCGCCGGCGATTATCTAGTAAAGGTGTCAGTATTTTTCGGTAAAAAAGCTGAAATCCTTGCTCAGGTGCTGTGTGTTGAGTGTTTGTCGGTTCAGTTATGTTTGCAGCTTTTGTTGTAGCTTTTGCTTGCGGCTTAATAAATTTAGCGGCTAACCAAGGGGTTACCAGAAAAGCAACCAGCGTTGAGCTAATTACACTTAATGGTACGTTAAAAGCCATGGGTGCCATGTAAGGTCCCATCATTCCAGTGATAAAGGCAAGTGGAATAAAAGCGAGTACAATGGTTAACGTAGACATTAATAAAGGTACGCGGATCTCATTTATTGCTAAAACAATGGCATTACTGATCGCGTTGTTTGTCGCTTTGCCCTTTATTTTATCAAGATAGCGTTCAATATTGTCCACGCCGGTAATCGGATCATCAACTAATAAACCTAGCGATAAAATTAACGCGAACAGCGTTACGCGGTTAATGGTATAGCCAAACGCTAAATCTAACGTTAGGGTAATGCCATAACAAATTGGTACTGCTAAACCCACCACAATAGCTGATCGCCAGCCTAAAAAGACACCAATAAAAACCACCACGGTAAATACCGCAAAGGCTAAACTGATGGTTAAGTTATTAACTTTTTCGTTGGCGGTTTCACCATAGTCTCGTAGTACCTGAATCTCGACATTTTCAGGGAAAATTGTCGACTGCAGCTGGGCAATTTTATTATGAACGGCTTTAGCGACATTAACGGCATTACTACCTTGTTGCTTGGCCACACTAATCGTAACCATGGGGTGATCGGCACTGGCACCATTTTCATGACTTGCTGAATAATCAAGCCAGCTATAGCTGCTTTGTTCAGCAGGGCCATCAAAAATCTCAGCAATATCTTTGAGTAAAATAACACTACCATCGATAACACTAATCGGTGTATTTTTTAATGCTTCAATATCGCGATAGACATCACCACTTTCAAGGGCTATCGATTGGTTGGACAGTGTCAGGTTACCGTGATGAGATAAAGCGTTTGAGCTATTTATTGCATTGAATATATCGCTAATGGCCACTTTTCTGGCAGTCATTTGCTCTGGTTTTATATTAACTTGTATTTGGCGAGGACGACCACCAACTATATTGACTTCACTGGTATCTTCTATTGCTTGTAAAAAAGTAGAGACCTCTTCGGCAAGTCTTCTTAACGTAAAATCATCAACTTGTTCGCTATCAGTGCTATACAGCGCCAACATCACAATAGCTACATCATCAACCTCTATCGGTTTCACGCGCCAATTACTGACAATAGCAGGAATTTTTTCGGTATTTGCATGCAATTTATTGTAGGTATTTAATAACGCTTGTTCTCTGTTCTCACCGACATTAAATCTCAGTGTTACAACCGCTTGCCCTGTATTGGTTACTGAATAAACATGCTCTACGCCGCGCACTTGAGCGAGCAACTTTTCTAATGGCGTGGTCACTAACCTTGCTATTTGTTTAGCATTTACCCCAGGAGTATCTACCACGATATCAATCATAGGCACTACAATTTGAGGCTCTTCTTCTCGCGGGGTAAAGTTAAGCGCCATCAAACCTGAAAATATTGATATGAGTAGGATAAATAGCGGGATTTTGCTGTTGAGCATTTGCTTGAGTAACAGCGAAGTAAAGTTTTTCTCATGAATCATTGTTAGCTCACTGTTTAAGATTGATTGCTAGTTTCACTGCGACAGAACTTTTCATGGAGTACTCGCAGTAATTCCTCAATTTTAGGGTTAGCAATGCGGTAAAAGATGGTTTGAGATTCGCGCCTGGTGGTAACAATGTTACTTTCTCTTAATTTTGCTAAATGTTGAGAAAGTGCCGATTGTGAAAGCGTTATTTGCTGATTCAAATCACCCACGGTAAGTTCGTTATCACTTAGACAGCATAGAATCATCAGCCGATAAGGGTTAGATAGTTGCTTTAGAATGCCGGAAACTTCTTGAGCATTCTCTAATAGGTTTTGCGGATCTGTATTCATACTCTTACCAATGTAGGGGGTTGCTAATTATTTTTATTTTATGCTTGTTTTCTAAATTAGTAAAGTCTAATATAGTATTTATTAGAGATTGCTAATGTAATGTTTATTAGTAAATACTAATGTTAGTCAATTGAACGATTAAGGCTAGCTATTTTTTTGTATCAATACAGAAAACAACTCGCCATCTTTTTGAGGAGATAACGATGACTATCAATGAAGCGCTTAGATTTATTGCAGGCACTATGATTTTATTATCACTATTATTAGCGGTTAGCCATTCATTAAATTGGTTGTGGTTTACTGCTTTTATTGGTGTTAATTTATTGCAATCATCAATATCAAAGTGGTGCCTGATGATGACTATTCTAAAGAAATTAGGTTTGAAAGATGAGCAGGCTTGAACTGAGAAACCCTAAGCCAAATTCATATTTAAAAACGTAAGGAGTTATTATGTTAAAAACAATTCCCGAGGTCGTTGCACAAGCTAAAGCAAACTTGAACCTTGTTAGTATTGCCCAAGCATTAGCGCAATCTAAAGAACAGCAAGGGGTTATAATCGATGTTCGCGAACCGAGTGAATTCGCTGAAAAATCAGCAGCAGGTGTGATTAATATACCGCGCGGCTTGCTTGAAATGAAAATGTTACAGCTACACCCTCAAGAAGATCTCGCTATCTTTATTCACTGTGCAACGAGTGCTAGAGCGGTCTTTTCAGCAGAGCAATTAAAACGTGTCGGTTATAACAATGTCTCAGTGATCACTTCATCACTTGATGATATTTGTAATAGCTGTTGTTAAACATAGTTGGAGTTACTGATGAATAACCCCGTAGTTATTGATTATTATAGTGATATTTTATGTGTTTGGGCGTGGATAGCACAGCGTAGAATCGATGAATTGAATGCTAAGTTATCGAGCAAAGTTGAAATTCGCTATCATTATATGGATGTATTTGGTGATGCCTGCAATAAAATACCGAATCAATGGCAAGAAAAGGGCGGTTTTTTGGGCTTTGCGCAACATGTGCAAAATGCCGCTTCTCCTTACCCAGATGCACATATACACCCCCAGATTTGGCATAGTGTTCAACCAAGGTCATCAGCCAATCCTCATTTAGTATTAAAAGCCGTTGAATTAGCTTTTGGCGCCAAGACAAGTATTAACCTCGCGCTGATTTTTAGACAAGCTTTTTTTGTTGAAGGTAAAGATATCAGTCAATTAGCTGTTTTATTTTCACTTATTAAACAAGCTGATCATGATATTGAGGCGATAAATAAAGCTATCGATGATGGTAGTGCAATGGCTGCACTTATGGCTGATTACCAGCAAGCTAAGATACAAGCGTTAAAAGGTAGTCCAACTTATATCATTGATAATGGTCGACAAGTGCTTTATGGCAACGTTGGTTATCGTGTGTTATTAGCTAATATCGAAGAGCAATTAAAAAATCCAGTAGGCGAAGCAAGTTGGTGCTAAATGCTAGGCCATTGTGAAAAATAAGCTCAAATTTGCAAACACTATTGCATGATTTGAGCTTATTGCTTTATTTTATAAACTAATAGTTACAGCCAGTTAGGCTTAATATCTTGTTTTATTAGCTCTTCATAACTTGGACGGTTTCTAATAATGGCAAATTCATTGCCCTTTACCATTACCTCAGGTGTTAACATACGAGTATTGTAACTTGATGACATTACAGCACCATAAGCACCACTACTCATAATCGCAATTAGATCGCCAGAATTTGATTGATGTACTTGTCTGGCTTTAGCAAAGGTATCACCAGTTTCACAAACAGGGCCAACAACATCATAAGGTTTTAATTCACGGTTATTTTGATTAACTGCGATTATTTGATGATACGCTTCATACATACTAGGTCTGATCAAATCATTCATACCGGCATCAAGCATTAAAAACTGACGTTCTTCTCCGGTTTTAATAAAAACCACACTGCTCACCAGTATACCGGCATTGCCAAGGAGTGAACGGCCTGGCTCCAATACTATCTTACAACCTAGTTCACCAAGTTGCTCTTTAACCATGTCCGCATAGGCTTGTTTCGAAGGTATTACTTCATCTTGATAAGTAATACCTAAACCACCACCGACATCAATCACATTAATATCGTGTCCATCGGCTTTGAGTGTTTTAACCAGCTCTGCAATACGTCCATAAGCTTCAGCAAATGGCGCTAAACTGGTAAGTTGCGAGCCAATATGAACATCTACACCTTGCACTTTAATGCCTGGCAGTTCCGCAGCGCGAGCATAGGCTATTTGAGCCTTTGAAATAGGAATACCAAACTTATTTTCTGCTTTGCCGGTCGATATTTTGGCATGGGTTTGTGCACAGACATCAGGATTTATGCGAAAAGCAATGGCAGCCGTGCTATTAACAGCGCTAGCAACTTGAGAAATTAGCTCAAGTTCAGGCTCAGACTCAACATTAAATTGGAAAATACCTAGCGATAAAGCGTACTCAATTTCTTCTTGGGTTTTTGCAACACCAGAATAAACAATTTTATTTGCAGGAATACCCGCTGCAATAGCACGGCGTATTTCACCCATTGAAACAACATCTGCGCCAGAGCCCATTTGGGCTAGGGTAGTCAGTACGGCTTGATTACTATTGGCTTTAACGGCATAACACACCAGAGCATCTTGGTTGTCAAAGGCGTTTTGATATTCTTGGAAACTGGCTTCAATTGCGGCACTGGAGTAACAATAAAAAGGGGTTTGTATTTGGCTGGCAATTTGGCTAAGCGCGATATCTTCAACAAACATTTCATTATTTTTGTGGGGAAAGTAACTGGTTGGCGTCATAAAATTTTCATTGATTGGTCAGTGTTAATAATGACAATCAATTTATGCTAAGCCTGTAGCAGTTTCAAGCCTTAACTTGTTATTACACTAAGGTAAAACGTTATAGCTAATAACTTGCTATCAAGATGATGTCATCCTTGATAGCAAGTTGTGCAATTATTAGTTAACCTCAGCTCGGGATAATACATAGCTCCCTAACAGCTATTTTTCCTTACTTCTGCGTTAAATTTATAAACAATAGAATAACTATTCTTAATGAATTTGCCTTGAATTAAGAAAAACTATCAAGCTAGTGAGTTGCTATAGCCACAAGTCTAATAATTTCCATCTGTTAACTTATCTCTTAACCCGAGCTGAGGTTAGTTATTCAGCTGTGAAACAGCAGATTGCAACTTATCTAAAATCTCAGGGTTGCTAATTTGTTGCTTTTCGCTGTCAAAATTATCAAAAAAGCTTGGGATAGAAAGGCTTGCTTTAACATCGGCAGCAAAATAAGGCGCTGAGCCAGTCGCTGCAGCTAATACTGTTGCAGCACCGCCAGGGCCTGGTGAGGTAGCTAATAATACCATTGGCTTATTTTGAAATAACTTCATATCTATACGTGAAGTCCAGTCGAATAAGTTTTTATAAGCCGCAGTATATGAACCATTGTGCTCAGCAAAAGAGATAATAATGGCATCAGCCTGACCTAGTTTTGCATAAAAGGCTTTTGCCTGTTCTGGTTGGCCCAGCACTTCTTCTTTATCTTGTGAAAAAAGCGGCATTTCATAATCATTTATATCTAATATCTCGACACTAGCATCGGCAACTAATGAAGCCGCGTAAGTGACTAATTGTTTGTTAATTGATTTTGAGCTGCTAGTTGCGGCGAAGGCTAATAATTTCATAATAATGCTTCCTTTTAATATTCAGTGTTGCGAATTATTTTTGCTACTTTACGATGAAAACAGTATATATTTAACTTTAAACGTAATAAATACACTGAAATGAGAAAGACTTTTTCCATATGACTCTAAATGATGAAACAAAACTTTTTGATGGTATGGTTATTTTTACCCAAGTAGTTAACAGTGGCAGCTTCTCTGCCGCAGCGATTGCCACAGGCCACTCAAATTCTTATATCAGCAAAGAAATCAACAAACTTGAAAGTCGCGTTGGCGTACGTTTATTAAATCGCACTACCCGATCTATCAGTTTAACACCTGAAGGGCAGGCGTATTTTGATCAATGCCAGCAACTGGTGTTTGATGCACACGATGCATTGGCGCTATTAAAGCAAAGCCATGTAAACCCTAAAGGCTCATTAAAAATAAGCTGTCCTACCTCGTTTGCAGAAAGTCACTTAGGGCATGTAGTTTCAGAGTATATGAAGCGTTACCCAGAGGTAAACTTAGTTTTAGATTTAAATGATCGACATGTTGATCTTGTTCAAGATGGCTTTGATCTTGTCATTAGGGCAACAGATAAGCTGGCAGAGTCAAGTTTGGTATGCCGTAAAATATACAGTTGTAAATCGTACACGGTTGCTTCACCTGCATATATTGAAAATTTTGGTGAGCCGCTAACACCGCAAGATTTAGCTAAGCATCAATGCATTTGCTATAGCAACTTAAAGCAACCCAATAAGTGGCTATATTCTCATGCTAAAAACGCTGACATTCAAGTTGAAGTAAAGCCGAAACTTTTATGCAACAGCGCCAGCATGGAATTAGCTATGGTGCTTGCAGGTCAGGGTATTTGTCGCTTGCCTGAGTTTGTTATTGAACAAGCATTAAAACAACAGAAGTTGCATGTATTATTTAATGAGTTCGTTGAGACAACCATTGATGTTTTTGCTATTTACCCAAGTCGGAAGCATTTATCGCCGAAAGTTCGCTGCTTTATTGATTTAATTGTTGAGAGTATGCCAACAGCAGAGAGCTCAGCTTAATCATATTGCTCAGCCGACTTCATGCACTGGTTTAGTAACAAATGGAAATTATCAAGCTCTCTATCAGTCGCTGTTTCAGGAATAAATAAGTGGCAACCAAAGGCAGTATTTAAAGCAAAACAATGGTGAAGAAATGCCGCGAGTGGGCCTTTTATTATTTCACCGCTAGCTAATGTAAACCCTTGCAAGTTTAATTGCCCTTGCTCAAAGGTAAGCAAACCTTGGCTAATGGCAAAGGCGATTAACGGCCTCTGTTCATGAATTAGTCGGTTAGCTAATCGCGGAGAGATACTTTTACTTAAGAAGTCCAGATCCTTTAGCCGTATACCAATATAGGGCAGTTTTATTTGCTCTAAGCCTAAGGTTTCTTTCAATAACGTAATCGCTTGAATCTGTCGCCAAGTTAGTTGCCATCGGCCATTGCTGTGCTGATAAGTGATCGCTTTTGGCGTTAACACTAAACTGTATTTGGGTTGTAGGTATTTTGATAAACCAGTGATGAAAGTGACTAAAGCGACTAAATAAATAAAAATTAAAACAAGGCGATATTGTTGCCAATAGCTTTCAGAGAAAATAAAAGTAAGGATAAAAATAACCAGTGCTACTAGCATTAAAAAAAGCGCATGGTGATTTCCTTGCGCTTTAATGTTAATTACTGCTGATGGAGTAGTCATATAGCGCCTTTTTATACTCGGATTATTCCCAGAAGTTGTTAGGCAATTAACGGCAAGTCTTTTTATATGCCTTGGTTAGTTTTTTCTTTTCAGAGTGCAGTTGTGCTTCACTTTGAAAAGTACGCTCACCTTCAGGAGACATCACGTAAATCCGTCCGCCTTGATCAATTGTTGCTAGCTGGCGCTTAATTTGATTGCAGTAGCCTTTATTTTTCTTTTTTATTTCAGCCTTCTTTTGCGCTTGCTCAGCTTTGCTTTGTTTTGCTTTATTATAGTCTTGTTGCCATTGACTATCTTTGGTTACAGTATTGGCTATATTATTATTTTCTTTCGGTTTTATCGTAGAGACTTTCTCATCAGCGACGGGTTTATCGCTAAAGTGAACCTTGCCGTCCTTATCTGTCCAGGTATAAATTTTTGCCGATAATTCAGCTGAAGAGGTAGCAATGGTAATAAAAAAAATGCCAGCAAGTAACTGTTTTGTTTTCATAAAAGTCCTTTTAAGTTTAATTGAGCTAAAACTAAGCTAGTATTTATTTTATCATGAATTCTGCTGAAAATAACACCGCTTTATTCGTAAAACGGTAGCTGTTATTATTGCCCTTTGACAATGTCAATCTACATGGATGATTAGAATGCTCAAGGGTTTCACCTTACTCACATTTGTTCTCACTAGTATGCTCTTATGCCAAGCTGGTGAGATGTATAAATATAAAGATGCTCAGGGAAATTGGGTCTTTAGTGATAAACCGCCAGAAAAAGAACAAAGCTTTGAAACACTGAAATATAGTCAGGCGAAAAAGCCTACCGCTAAAATAAAGCTTTATAACGTTAAAGGCGATGCAGGTTACACTTTATTTGCAAAAAATGATTTTTACACCCCTGTTGAAGTTGGTTTTACCTCGCCTTTGAATCAAGAAAAAATTCGTAAGGTTATTCCTGCTAGAGGGCGCATCGCGCTACTTGAAAGCAACACTAAAGCACCAAAATTAAATTATCGCTGGGCATTGGGTGAGCCTAAAACGATGCTTGACCGCCAACAATATCTGGTGCCTTTTGACTCACCTAAACCTCACCGGGTAACTCAAGGGTTTAACGGAAAGTTTTCTCACCAAGATGAATACAACAAGTATGCAGTTGATATTGCTATGGATGTTGGTACTTATTTAACTGCTGTAAGAGCGGGTACTGTTGTTTGGGTTAAAGATGATTATCATATGAGTGGCACCACTCGTTACTTTCTCGATAAAGCTAATAGCATCAAAATACTGCATGATGATGGAACATTTGCCCAATATGCCCATATCTTAATGGATACTGCGTTAGTAAATGAGGGGGATAAAGTACAGGCGGGTGATAGGATTGCTCGCTCGGGATCATCTGGCTTTTCAACAGGGCCGCATTTACATTTTTCTATTGTAAAAAATGCCGGTCTTAAAAATGTCGCGATTCCTTTTCAGTTTATTGATGAAAACGGTAGACCATTTACCCCGAAAAGAGCCATGACTATGGTGGGTATTGCTAAGCCTAAGTAGCTTTAATCACTTCTTGAAAAATGACAGCTAATCGAGAGTTTTCTTAAAACGAAGTGCTGCTATTATTAGTCCAAGCATTGTGAAAGCAATTAGCCAAATCATATCAAAGCTCATTTCTATCACTTCAACATCTCTTAATACTACGCCGCGAATAAGGCGAATAAAGTGTGTTGCAGGCAAAGCCTCAGAGATATATTGCGCAGGCAACGGCATGCCTTCGTAGGGAAACATAAAACCAGACAGTAAAATGGAAGGTAACAGAATGAATACTGTCATTTGCATCGATTGCAATTGGCTTTTCGCAATAGTTGATATCATCAAACCTAACACTAAACTGGCACAAATAAACAGTAAAGTGGCTAAAGCAAGTTGGGCTAAACCACCGTTAATTGGCACATTAAACAAATAATGCCCTAAGCCTAAAATAATAGTCACTTGAATAATGCCAATAAAAATATAGGGAAAAATTTTACCTATCATCAATTCAATCGGTAAAAGTGGCGTGGTTATTAGCATCTCCATGTTGCCGCGCTCTTGCTCTCTGACAATGGCAGCAGAGGTAAACATTATCATGGTCATAGTCAAAATAACGGCAACCAGACCTGGCACAATATTAACGACACTGCGTTGTTCTGGATTGTAAAGCAGTGTGACCTCAAAGGTTGCGGTGTTTCTATTGGCTGGTTTATCGAGTAGTTCAGCTAAGGGCATATTTCTTAAGCTTTTAATACTATTAGCAATAACGGTATCAGAGCCATCCACAAGCCACTGGGCAATAGGTCGACTTGTTTCTTGTTTACTTGAGGGGGGTAAGCCAAAGCCAACGCTTGGGTGGCGCACAAGTCGCTGACTAACATCTGCTGGAATAATTAACACGGCACGTACTTCACTATTATCAATGGCCGCTTGTGCTGATGTTACTGAATGATAACTGTGGGTAAAAGTGACAATACCTGTTGCTGAAACCGTTTGTTGTAAAACACGGCTTAACGCGGTTTGGCTATGATCCACTATGCCAACGGGAATATTTCGAACGTTGGTATTGATAGCAAAGGCAAATAACAGCAATTGCACTAGTGGGATCATAATCACCATGCCAAAGGTCATTTTATCCCGGCGCAGCTGCAACAATTCTTTTACGACAATCGCTTTTATTCTCAAGAATGATGTTTTCATGGCTCAGCCACCTTTTGTCCAGTACAGCTAACAAAAACGTCCTCTAAACTTGGTCTTACCACAGCAAGTTTATTTGATGAAGATAAGCAGGGCTGTTGCTGTAACAGTGCGATAGGGTGGGTCACTTCTTTTTTCACTAAAACTCTCAAGTGAGTGCCTAACTGCGCAGCGGAAACGACTTCGGGCAATGCGATAAGTCTATCTTTGATATGACGTAAATCATCTGCGGCAATCTCAACTACTTGTGCAGCCATATTTTCCATTAAATTACTGGGTGAATCATCCGCTCGTTTAATACCATTTTCTAAAATGGCCAACTTATGACATCGCTCAGCTTCATCCATATAGTGAGTAGAGACCATGATAGTGGTGCCTTGATCGCAAAGATCAAACAACTGCTCCCAAAATTCACGACGGTTTTGCGGATCGACTGCAGAAGTAGGTTCATCAAGAAACAGTAATTTGGGCTGGTGAATTACCGCAGCCGCTAGCGCTAAACGCTGTTTTTGCCCACCACTCATGCTGCCGGCAAGTTGTTGGCTTTGCTTTTCTAATTGGTGGGTGCTGAGTAGCTCACTGATTCGTGATTTTTGCTGATTGGCCGATAAACCATAAATATTGCCAATGAAGGTTAAATTTTCTTTAACGGTTAAGTCATCATAAAGCGAAAATTTTTGTGTCATATAACCTATTTGTAGACGTAATTTATTGGCTTCTTTAGGCAAATGACAGCCCAATACCTTAACTTCACCATAACTTGGTTTTAATAACCCGGTAAGTAAACGAATCGCCGTGGTTTTTCCCGAGCCATTTGGTCCTAAAACTGTCTCTTATACACATCTCCGAGCCCACGAGACCGTACTA